>NZ_DATJIY010000200.1:0-7586 GCF_035492835.1 Dinghuibacter sp. | reverse complement strand
ACCCCGCTCCGACCATTTTCTTGCAGGCTTAGGCGCCCACACGGACGGCTCACGGACGCCGACACGGATGGCCAGGCGTGGTAAAAAAGGGGTTTGTAGACAATTTACGACCGCGAAAGACGTTATAGTTGATTAATTTAGCGACCAAATTTATACCCTGTGCGATTCATCCTTTCCGTCGTTCTCGTAACGGTCATGACGACCTACGTGCGAGCCCAAAGTTTCTTCGTCAATGTCGACGCCGGCGTAGCCAACTACGACGGGGAGCTCCAGCAAAAGCGTTATACATTCAGCCAGGCGCACCCTGGAGGCGGGCTGGGCATAGGGTACGAGGTTTCACCCCACGTCATCCTGAGCACCGGTTTCCTGTTCACCGAGATCTCGGGGGCCGACAAAAACAGCTCCAATCCGGGGGCCGTGGCGCGTAACCTGAGCTTTAACACGAACATCTTCGAATGGAACTTCCGGGGCGAATACCAGTTGTTCGACCTGTCGGACCGCTCGCTGTCACCCTATATTTTTGGCGGTCTGGCGGTGTTCCACTTCAATCCCTGGGCTACCGACCCCACCGGTAACAAGGTATACCTCCACCCCCTGAGCACCGAAGGCGAGGGCCTGGCGCCCGACCGGCCGGTCTATCACCTTACCCAGGTCGCCATCCCCATGGGCTTCGGGCTCCGGCTGAAGCTGTCGGATAACGTCCGGGTGGGGTTGGAGCTGGGCATAAGGAAGACCTTTACGGGCTACCTGGACGACGTCCACGGCAACTATTTCGACGAGGCCACGCTCTTCAACGCCAGGGGCCCGGAGGCGGTCACTATGGCTTTCCGGTCAAACGAGCTCCCGGCACATAGCAACGCCACGTATCCGCCCCCTACATGGCGCCGCGGCACCGGGGGGGACGACTGGTACTATTTTACGGGTATCAGGATCAGTTTCAGGATAGGCGGCACGGATTATACGCATAACCACATGGGTTGCCCGACGAGGATACTCTAAGTGTGCTAAAATAGTGAGAAAAAGCCAGCTTCCGGCCCCCCGGAAGGCTGGCTTTTTGCGTTGAATTCGATACCTTTGCACACTTTCAATTCAGACTATGGATCAAGTGGATCAAACGTTGGACGGCTCCCAGGAGCAGGGGGGTAGGATTATACAGGTCAACATCGAGGAACAAATGAAAACGGCCTACATCGACTATTCGATGTCCGTTATCGTGAGCCGCGCGCTCCCGGACGTCCGGGACGGCTTTAAACCGGTGCACCGGCGCATCCTCTACGCGATGAACGAGCTGGGGATGACGCACAACAAACCCACCAAAAAGAGCGCCCGCGTCGTCGGTGAGGTGCTGGGTAAATTCCACCCCCACGGGGACTCCTCCGTGTACGACGCGATGGTGCGGATGGCCCAGGAATGGAGCATGCGCTACATGCTGGTGGAAGGCCAGGGTAATATGGGGAACCAGGACGGGGACGGGCCGGCCGCCATGCGTTACACCGAGGTCCGCCTGCAAAAGCTGACCGACTTCGTCCTCCAGGACATCGACAAGGATACGGTCAATTTCCAACTGAACTTCGACGACTCGCTGGAAGAGCCGACCGTGCTGCCCACCCGGGTGCCGCAGCTCCTGGTCAACGGTTCCAGCGGGATCGCGGTGGGTATGGCCACCAATATGCTCCCCCACAACCTCGGGGAGGTGATCGACGGTTGTATCGCCTATATCGACGACAACGAGATCACGATCGACGACCTGATGAAATACGTCAAGGCTCCGGACTTCCCGACCGGCGGCATCATCTTCGGTATCGAAGGCGTAAAGCAGGGTTTCCGCACGGGCCGCGGCCGCGTCGTCGTCCGGGGCAAGGTCCAGGTCGACACCAAGCCCAGCGGGCGCGAACAGATCGTCATCACCGAGGTGCCTTACCAGGTCAGCCGGGACACGCTGACCGACCGCATCGGGCAGCTGGTGAACGACCGCACCATCGAGGGTATCGCCCACGTCAACAACGAATCCAACAAGAAGGAAGGCACGCGTATCGTCCTGGACCTGAAACGGGACGCCGTGGCCAACGTCATCGTCAACCAGCTCTATAAGCATACCGAGCTCCAAACCAGCTACGGGATCAACAACGTCGCCCTGTCCAAAGGTCGCCCGCGCATCCTCAACCTGAAGGACCTGATCTCCGAATTCGTCGAATTCCGGCACGAGGTCGTCCTGCGCCGGACGCGCTTCGAGCTGCGTGAAGCCGAAAAACGCGCCCACATCCTGGAGGGTTACCTGATCGCCCTGGACCACCTGGACGAAGTGATCCAGCTGATCCGCAACTCGGCTAACCCGTCGATCGCCCAGGACGGGTTGATGACCCAGTTCGGGATGAGCGAGGTGCAGGCCAAGGCAGTACTGGAATTGCGTCTCCAACGCCTGACCGGTATGGAGCGCGACAAGATCCGCGAAGAACACGCCGAGCTGATGACGCTGATCGCCGACCTGAAGGACATCCTGGATAACAAGGACCGTCAATTCCGGATCATCAAGGACGAGCTCACGGACGTCCGCACCCGTTTTGCGGACGAGCGCCGGAGCGAGATCCAGTACCTCGCCAACGAGATGCGGATCGAGGACCTGATCGAGGAGGAAAACGTGGTCATCACCATTTCCCACATGGGCTATATCAAGCGCACCCCCGCGGACGAATATCGTCAGCAGAAGCGAGGCGGTCGCGGCGTCATCGGGGGCCGGACCCGGGAAGAGGACTTTATCGAGCACCTCTTCGTGGCCTCGACCCACCATACGCTGATGTTCTTTACGGAAAAGGGACGCTGCTACTGGCTGAAGGTATACGAGATCCCCGACGGCGACAAGCAAAGCAAGGGACGCGCCATCCAGAACCTGATCCAGATCCCCCCCGACGACAACATCCGCGCGATCATCGACGTCAAGAATTTCGAAGACAAGGAATACATCAACAGCCACTATATCCTGCTCTGCACCAAGAAGGGCGTCATCAAACGGACGGAATTGGAAGAGTTTTCGCGTCCGCGCCAAAGCGGCGTCAACGCCATCACCGTGGTGGAAGGCGACCAATTGCTAGAGGCCCGGATGACCGATGGGAATTCCCAGGTGATCATGGGGATCAAGAGCGGGCGGGCCATCCGTTTTCCCGAGGACAAGGTCCGGGCGACCGGCCGCGGCGCCATCGGCGTGACGGGGATAGAGGTCGACGACGCCTCGGACGAGGTCATTGGCATGATTTGTGTCGATAGCAATGATACTTCAAAAAATGTCCTGGTCGTCTCGGAGAAGGGTTTCGGCAAACGCACGCCGGTAGACGAATACCGCATCACCAACAGGGGCGGGAAGGGGGTCAAAACGATCAACGTCACCGACAAGACCGGCTCCCTGATCGGGATGCTGGACGTCACCGAAAACCAGGACCTGATGATCACCTGTAAATCGGGGATCACGATCCGGATGTCCGTCGGCGCCATACGCGAGGCCGGCCGGAATACCCAAGGTGTAAAGCTGATCCGCCTGGAAGAAAACGACGAGATCGCGGCGATCACGCGGCTCGATGAAATGGAGGAAGAGGCCGTGCCCGGCGATGCGCCTTCTGCTACCGGAGAAACCGGCGAAGCTCCGGATGCGCCCGCGGCGGAGCAGGAAAATCCTGGGATTGAATAATTTGGGTATATTTAAGTTGAAAACATCAAACAACAACACTTATTCAACATGAAGAATTCTTTCTTAACCGCTCTGTCTGCCCTGACCCTGCTGGGGGCTACTGCACAGGACCTGAAGCAGGCTGAAAAGCAGATCGACAAAAAAGATTGGGCGGGTGCAAGGACAACGATTGACCAGGTAACGAGCGGCGACAAAGGAGCCAAGGACTACAAGGCATGGTATGACAAGGGCAAGGTGTACAGCCAGTTCGCTACCGACAGCGCGCTGAAGGGCCAGGTTCCCGGGGCCAACATGGTCGCCCTGGATGCGTTCAAGAAGTCCTACGCCCTCGACAGCTCGAAGGCTTCGATCGCGGCGGTGCTCGACAACAAGTATGCGTATATCGCCAACCTGTACAATACGACCTTCAACGAGACCTATAAGATCTTCCAGAAAAACGACTTCGCCGGCGCCCTGCCCGGGTTCGTCAATACCAACGAGATCGGCCGGTTCATCTACACGCAGCACATCGGGCTGACCGGTCTCGACACCGTCGTTACCTACTACCTCGGTTTCTGCTATATGAAGCTCGAAAAGAACGACAGCGCCACCTTCTACTTCAAACAACTGGCGGACGCCAAGGTGGCCGGCCAGGGTTTCGACCTGCCCTATCGCTGGCTGGTATATGTATACTCGGATAAAAAGGACTGGGACAACGCCCAGAAGTATGCCGCCGCCGGTAAGGCCCTTTATCCCAAGGACACTTACTTCGACGACGTAGCCATCCAGATGCTCAAGGACCAGGGTAAGACCGACGAGCTCCTCAAAAAGTACGAGGATGTCCTGGCCACCGACCCCAACAGCTACGAGCACCAGTACAACTACGGCAATACGATCTTTGCGCTGGTCTACGGCGTGGACAAGAAACCCGCCGGCTACCAGGAGCTGATCCAAAAGCTGGAAGCCGCCTTCACGAAATGCACACAGATCGACCCTAGCCGCCCGGAAGCCTACCTGGCGCTGGGTAAGTCCCACTTCAACCAGGCCGTATCGATCAACGACTCCCTGAAGACGATCAAGGGCACCACCCCCGCCGACGCCGCCGGCAAGAAGGCCCTCCAGGGCCAGGCCGAAGAACAGATCAAGGCCGCGATCACGCCCCTGGAAAAGGTTTTCGGCTTCTACGACAGCATGGCTTCGATGAAGACCGCCGAAAAGTCCAACTACAAGTCTGCCATCAGCCTCCTCGGGGATTGCTACCGCTATCTCGACAACAAGGAGAAGGCGAAGTTCTACGACGATAAGTATACGGCCGCGGACAGCAAGTAAGCGCCGGCCACCGGCCTATCGGTCCACCGGCGTTTTCCCCGCTTATCCGTGCGACCAGGCCTCTAAAAAATCCTGAGGGCCCGACTGGCCTCTTTTTCTCTGTTTTGCGTAGACGCTACGCAAAACAGAGAAAAAGAGGCCAGTCGGGCCTTCAGGATTTTTGGGCGCCTTCAGGTGCCGGCAATGAACGGCGGTCGTGCTCGTCAGGATACAAAATAATCATTTTGGAATTAGCTGGAATCCTTCTATTTTTAGTTACCCCTGGCTAAACCTCACCCACAGATATGAAATCCACTTTTGTTCTTGCCTTGCTGTGCGCCGCCGTAGCGGCGCGGGCGCAAAACACCTTCCCTTCCTCCGGCGCGGTGGGTATAGGGACCACGACACCCGCTTCGCCCCTGGAAATCAAAACCGGCGTTAATTGGGACGCCACCAGCTCCAATTATGCGGGCGCCCTTGACCTGGGGTACAACAACGACTATGGCGCGGGCAATCCCGCGCAATACCTCTTGCTTTTCCCCCAATTCGCCGGCAGTATCGTGAGCGCCGCGGGCATGAGCGGCGTCATCAGGGACTACCGGGGGATGGGCGTAACGTTCAACTCACCGTCGGAATACACGATCGTCGGCCAAACGGCCTATGGCAACTCTTATATCAACGTCATCCCGCGTTCAGTCGTCTCCGGTGTACTGACGGTGTACTCGGTTACCTATGGCGGTGTGGTCTACCTGGCCTTGCGCGGTCAGGATCTCTGCGGCTCCAGCGCCCACCTCACTTGTTCGGGGTGTTTCTGGAACGAGATCAATGGGGTGAAGCCACAGCTTGTGGCCTCCTCCTCGTGTACGAACGTATCCATCTTTACGGAGACCACCGAGCTCATACCCAATGCGCTTTCGGCCAATACGGAAAATTATATTGGCGTCGGCACTAATAATCCCGAGGAACCCCTCCACGTAGTCGGGCACGCCGACGCTTTGAATGTCGGGGGGCAATACAACGGGGACGCCGTTATCCAGGCCAATACCGGTGGCCGCACCGCCACGAGCGGTGGTGCTTAATTGGAATTTGCGATCCCAGCCAATTCCGACGGTTCCAATGTTTGGGGACAGGCACGGCTTATCGCCATACCGGGTAATACCGCCAGCGGGGACGCCACCGGAAAGCTCGTCGCCGGGACAAGACGGTATTTCAACAAATACAACACGGGCACTTCCTGGTACTATGGCGATGACCTTACCATCGACGGCTCCGGCAACGTGGGCATCGGGACGCTCAACCCCCAGTCCTTACTGGCTGTAGCCGGCACCGTGACGGCGAAACAGGTGACGGTGACCACCACCGGGTGGTCGGACTTCGTGTTTGCGCCGGGGTATGTGTTGCCGTCGCTGGATAGCGTGGCGGCGTATGCGCGTTTGCACAGCCACCTGCCTGGGGTGCCCTCTGCGGCGGAGGTCGAAAAGGACGGGCAGGACCTCGGGGAGATGAACAAGCTGCTGTTGCAAAAGGTGGAGGAGCTGACGCTGTACCAGGTGGATGCCAACAGGCGGATGGCCGCGGCGGAGGCGGACGCGAACCGGCGAATCGCGGCGCTGGAGGCGGAAAACGAGGAGTTGAAAAAAACGCTTCAGACGATAAAGGATAAACTACGCTTATGAGAAACTTTTTGATTTTGCTAGCTTGTCTCGCCTGTACGGGCGCGGCGGCACAAGTGTCCGGTTCCTTTGTCGTGGACGGCGACATCAATTCGTATTACCCGGTAATCTTCCAGGATGGCGGATTTGGTCATAATGAGCCGACCGACCTCCGAATCGGCCGGTCCAACGTACACCAGGACGCGCAGTGGAGGGGCGCGTTGATCAGCGATTTCCGGTTTCATACCACGGATTGGGGCAATGGCTCTCATTTTATAGAGGCGGATGTACGGGGCGACTATAACGGGGATAACACGTACGTCCAGTTTGTCGGCGGCTACCGGGACGTCAGTCTCGACAACGGCTCTGAAAGTATTTGTATATGGTTAAGGGGTGGTTCCACTACTTATTTTTATAATAGCAATTATGCGGTCAACCCAGTTGTGTACGATGGCGTTCAAAACGCCCTGCCATACACTATGGTCAACGACGGCACCCTGGGTGCAAAGACAACGGCTGATAGCTATGTCAACAACAATGGGCTGAACGTCGGGGGTCTGCTAACGGCCAACAACAACTTCAACCTGTATGGCGGCTCGGGCTATAATGGCATCGCGATGACCTCGGACTTATATTCGAACTATAGTTTTGTCGTCGGCGGCAGCATCACCGGCGGCGCGTGGGCGGGCAAATTCGTGATCAACTACCAAAACCACACCGGCACGGCGGCGCAGAACAACCCAAGGTTCACGATCGATTCGCTGGGCAATGTGGGCATCGGTACGCAAAATCCCCAATCGCTGCTGGCGGTAGCCGGCACCGTAACGGCGAAACAGGTGACGGTGACCACCACCGGGTGGTCGGACTTCGTGTTTGCGCCGGGGTATGTGTTGCCGTCGCTGGATAGCGTGGCGGCGTATGCGCAGCAGCACAGACATCTCCCGGGGATTCCGTCGGCGGCGGAGGTC
>NZ_DATJIY010000199.1:0-12019 GCF_035492835.1 Dinghuibacter sp. | reverse complement strand
GCAACCGGACGACTTCTTCCGGACGATGAACAGCGCCGTAGGTGAAAACCTCGACTGGTTCTGGAAGGAATGGTTCTTCACCACGGACAAGCTGGACCAGGCCGTTAGTTCCGTCAAATACGTTTCCGGCGACGCCACCAAAGGCGCGCTCATCACCATCGACAACCTCGACAAGATGGCGATGCCCGTCATCATCAAGATCACCGACGCCACCGGCGCTTCGCAGATCGTCCGTCTGCCGGTCGACGTCTGGCAACGCGGCGGCAGCTGGACCTTCAAGTATCCGTCGACGGGGCCGCTCACTTCCGTGGAGCTCGACCCCGAGCACTTGCTGCCGGATATGAATAGGGAGAACAACGTGTGGAAGGCGCAATAAAATAAGGTTGTCGGAAACTATAAAAGTCCTTATTTGACCAAAAAATAGGAAAATAAGATCAGTTAGATGATCTTATTTTCCTATTTTTATGCGAAATAAGACCTGTAAATGTCTCTTCTGCCATATTCTGAAGATCAAATTCTTGAACGGCTTCGATTTGAGAATCCATGGTGGCGTACCGGGAAAGTTGAGGAATATTATTCCTCTATGAACCCGAGGCTTTACTATAACCTGTTCTATCCCTCGGTAGTTAACACAAGCGTGCGCAGGGCCCAGGTTCTCATGGGACCCCGCCGGGTCGGTAAAACGGTGCTGCTGTATCACACGATTCAAGGACTTCTGGACTACGGCATTTTGCCACAGAACATATCTTTTGTCTCCGTAGAAACCCCTATTTACAACAATATCGGGCTGGAGGAGCTTTTTTTCCTGGCCAGGAAGGCCACGGGACAAGAGCGGCCCGACGGTTGGTTTGTGTTTTTTGACGAGATACAATATTTAAGAGACTGGGAAGTACACTTAAAGTCGCTGGTGGACAGTTATCCCAATACCCGGTTTATCGTCTCCGGCTCTGCTGCCGCTGCGCTGAAATTGCAAAGCAATGAAAGCGGCGCCGGCCGTTTTTCGGATTTTATGCTGCCCCCGCTGACCTTCAATGAGTATTTACATTTGAAGCGACTGGACCGGTTGATCATCGGAGACGGAAATGTACAGGAAATAGAAGGCCTCAACTTCTTTAGGACCAATAATGCCAAGGCGCTAAACGATGAGTTCATCAACTATATCAATTATGGTGGATATCCGGAAGTAATATTTTCCGATCAGATTAAAAGCAACCCCGGTCGCTATATACGAAGCGATATTGTTGATAAGGTATTGCTGCGGGATTTGCCGGGCCTCTATGGGATACGCGATGTACAGGAATTGAATGCCCTTTTTACGGCAATCGCCTACAATAGCGGAGGAGAAGTAAGCCTGGAAGAACTCAGCAAGAATTCGGGGGTTCAAAAAAATACGATTAAACGTTACATCGAATACCTCGAAGCCGCTTTTCTCCTGAAAATCGTTCATAAGGTATCGAACAAACCCAAAGAGTTCCAGCGGGTCACTCAGTTCAAGGTGTATCTGACCAATCCCTCTCTCAGAAGCGCTTTATTCGCGCCGCTACAGGCAACGGACCCGTTTATAGGCAATATGGTAGAGACGGCCATTTATGCCCAGTGGATGCACAAGCAGTCATTTACGCTCCACTATGCCAAGTGGCCCAAGGGGGAAGTAGATATGGTGCACATTGATGAAAAGACCCAGGCGCCGAATTGGGCCATGGAAATCAAATGGAGTAATCGCTTTTTCGAGAAACCGGGGGACCTCAAGTCTCTCCTGCAATATTTGCGCGACAATGCTCTTGATTCCGCGGTTGTAACCACATTCGACAAAGAAGGCGTAAAATCCATTGGAAATGTAACTTTGCATTTCATCCCGGCCGCCGCATACGCGTACACGATAGGACGAAATGTATTGCTGGGACATTAGTTGTTGGTTTTATGTTCGATACATTTATAGATTTTGTAACTGGAACACTACCGCTCACCGAGCCGGAAATAGCGCTGATCCGGCAATTTGCCGTTGACAGAAGCGTGCGCGAAGGCGAGTACCTGGTGCGGTCGGGTACGACCGCGCGCGAGCTGTTCTTTATCGCCTCGGGCGTGTTGAGTATCGTCGTGCCGATGCCGGACGGGTTGGATGCGACCGGGTACTTTATCGCCGAGAACCGGTTCTGTACGCTGCTCGACAGCTTTCACCGGCAGGTCCCGGCGCCGGAGGGGATACGCGCGGCGTGCGCGAGCTCGCTGTTGGTGTTCCGGCATTCGGATCTGATGTCGTTGTTTGGGGCGTTGCCCTCCTTCGAACGGTTCGTTGCCGAGTCGTCGCAACGGACGCTGATGGAAAAGATACAAGTGAAGAATTCCTATTTCGGGCTGGACGCCGCGGCGCGGTATCAGCGGTTCCTGTCGCTTCAGCCGAATATCGCTTCGCGCGTGGCGTTGGGCGATATCGCGGCGTACCTGGAGGTAACGCCGCAGTCGCTGAGCCGGATACGGAGGCAGATGCACTGAGCGCCCTTTTTTACCAAATGATAATTGTCCCCTGCACATTGCGGGGGACTTTTGTTTTCATAAATTTTTTCTTATGAAAGTTATCATCTTGGGCGGCACTTCGGGTATAGGCCTGGGTACCGCGCGACTCGCCGCGGCCGCGGGGGCGCAGGTTACGGTTGTTTCGGGGAACCCGGCAAAGGTCGAAGCGGCGTTGCGGGAATTGCCGCAGGGTACGGAAGGCTATGCGCTGGATTTATCGCGCGAGAGCAATGTCGCGGAGTTCTTCCGGTCGGCGGGCGAATTCGATCACCTGGTATACACCGCGGCGGACAGCCTGACGCTCCAGCCGCTCAGGGATACCGACCTGTCCGGCGCCCGCAAGTTCCTCGAGCTCCGGTATTGGGGCGCGCTCACGGCCGTCAAGTATGCGGCGCCGCGCCTCCGTCCCGGCGGTTCGATCGGGCTCATGGGCGGTATCGCGGGCGCGCGTCCCCGCGCCGGTTGGGCGCTGGCTGCGAGCGTTTGCATGGCCATGGAGGGCCTG
Organism: Dinghuibacter sp.; assembly: GCF_035492835.1. Taxonomy (NCBI): domain Bacteria; kingdom Pseudomonadati; phylum Bacteroidota; class Chitinophagia; order Chitinophagales; family Chitinophagaceae; genus Dinghuibacter; species Dinghuibacter sp. The sequence continues at coordinate 9,000 of NZ_DATJIY010000199.1, read as the reverse complement.
ACGCGGGCGCTGGCCGTGGAGCTCGCGCCGCTGCGCGTGAATTGCGTGTCCGCGGGTGTGATCCGGACGCCGCTCTGGTCTTCCATACCGGAGGAATCACGAGAGGCCTTCTATACGGCGACGGCGGCGCAGCTACCCGTGGGCCGCATCGGTGAGCCCGATGACATCGGGCGCGCTTTCGTATACCTGATGGGGCAGACGTTTGCCACGGGACAGGTGCTCGTCGTGGACGGCGGGGCCGTGCTCGTCTAAAACGCCGGGGGCGCTATTGCTTCACCATTTTCAGCGTACTCACGCTCTTCCCTGTGACGACACGCGCGAGGTAGACGCCGGCGTGCAGCCCCCCGCAGTAGAACTGCGTACCAGAACCGAAGGTGCGCACCGGTGCGCCGGCGACGTCGTAGACGGTTACCTGGCGGATGGGGTCGGGGGTCGCGATGTTGACGTAGTCGGCGACGGGGTTGGGGAAAAGGCGGACGGACGAGGACGGCGAGGTGGAAACGCTAACGACGGAAGAATAGGTGCTATACCCGTTCTTGTCCCACTGGCGGAGCCGGTAGTACCGTACGCCTTTCAGCCCGGAGCTGTCGGTGTAGGTATAGTCGGTGACGCCGGTGGCGAAGCCCTGGGCGGCCACGGTGCCGATGGCGGTAAACGTGCGCCCGTCGGTGCTGCGTTCGATGTCGAACCTGGAAGTGTTGACTTCCTGGGCGGTGGACCATTGCAAGAGGGCGCCGTCGGGTACGGCGGAACCGGTGAACGACAGGAAGGTCAGCGGCAGCGGTATGACATTCCCCATGACCTGCATCTCGTATAGCGAGTACCCGTAACCGGTGGCGCGGGACGTGCCGTACATGCGGACGTAACGGGCGTTGGCGTTGATCGGGATGTTGTTGGTGGTCGACGTGTTGCCGCTGATGGTCGAGACCGTCGTCCAGTTGACGGCGTCGTTGGACAGGTCGATGTGGAAGGCGGTGGCGTAGGCGTTTTCCCAAAAGAGGTTTACCTGGCAGACGTCCTTGACGGCGCCGAGGTCGACATAGATATATTGCGGGTCGCTAAAGGCGCTGCTCCAGCGGGACGTCATGCTGCCGTCCACGGCGTCGGAGCCGGGGTAGGCCGCGCTTTCGAGGGAGGAAACGGTGGCCGGCTGGCCGAGGGCGAGATTGGTGCCGCAGCTGGGTGAAGCGGCGGTCCCGTAGACCTGCATTTCATATAGGGAGTACCCGTAACCGGTAGCCCGGGCGGTGCCGTACATCCGGACGTAACGCGCGGTACCCGAGATCGTGATGGTGTTGGTGGCGCTGGTGTTCCCGGACACCGTGGCGACGGTCGTCCAGGTGGAAGCGTCGTTGGACAGGTCGATGTGGAAAGCCGTGGCATAGGCGTTTTCCCAGTACAGGACGACCTGGCACAACGTATAGGTTGCACCGAGGTCGACATAGATGTACTGCGGATCGCTGAATGCGCTGCTCCACCGGCTGCTCATGGATCCGTCGAAAGCATTCGAGGCGGGATAGGCCGCGCTTTCGGTGGATGAGCAGTAAGCGGTTTTGAAGAGGGCCAGATTATACGAGGTATTGCACTGTCCCCGGCATTCGTAGCGGGAAAGTAAGACACACGCGACCAGCGCGCCGGATTGCAGAAGTAAGCGTATTGACATTTTCGTTGGGTACGAAAGGTCAAATATACGGCGCGTTACCAGGCGACAATGTTAAATCAAGGTGAACGCGCCACCGGTCAACGTTATAACACCAGCTGCCGCACCAGCCGTGCGAGCGTCTCCGACGGCTCCGTGAGGAATCCCGGATGCACCCGGGACGTCTGTACGATGGTACTGCGCGTCGCCGTTAGCCACCGGAAGCGCTCGGGCAGCGGCAGGCGCGCGATGGGGCCGCCTTCGCCGGCCCCCTGGCAGATCAGCTCGAAGGCGCGGAGGTACCCGGCGACCTCTGCCACGTCCAGGTCCGCGGCCAGCGCGCATAACCGTCCGCCGTCGAGGTGAAAAGCGACGCCCAGGTAACGGAGCCCCTTGCAATACAGGATGACCCCTACGTTGAGGAACTCCTCCCGTTCGACCTTGGGCACTACCCGGATGACGGCGTATTCAAACAAGTGTTTGTCTGGCATGCTGGGCTTCTTTTACAAAAATACCGGAATGGGCGGCGCGGATGGACAGGAACTCGGCATAGGCGGCGCGTTGGGCGTCCTCATCGGGGAACCCCGCCTCGGACGGAGACAGCCAGGAGGTAGGGATCAAGCATACGAGTCCCTCAAAAAAGGCGGGCGTCATCAACGACCGGTACTCCGCATCCACCGCGGCCAGCTCCGTGGCCCACGGCAACAATACGTGGTCCTTGACCAGCGTGAACGGTTGCGCCGCCTTCTGACGCCAGTCCGTCCAGGTGTGGTGAAAATACAACGCCGCCCCGTGGTCGATCAGCCAAAGCTGTTTGTTCCACCACAGCATATTGGTGTTCCGCGACGTGCGGTCGACGTTGGTGATCAGGCAATCCAGCCAGACGATACGCGAGGCCGTTAGCGGGTCGATCGATAGGACGGCGGGGTCGAAGGTGATCGAGCCGGACAGGTAATGGAGGGCGATATTCAGCCCCACGCTGGCCTTCAACAGGTCCTGTATCTCCTGGTCGGGCTCCGTCCGTCCGAAGGCCGGGTCGAGCTGTGCAAAAACGATCTCGGGCACGCGGAGCCCCAGCGCCCGGGCGATTTCCCCGCCCAGCAGCTCGGCAATCAGTGCCTTGGGGCCTTGTCCCGAGCCGCGGAATTTGAGGACGTACAGGAAGTCGTCGTCCGCCTCGGCGACCGCGGGTAGCGAACCGCCCTCCTTAAGCGGGGTGACATAGCGGGTGACATTTACGGTTCGGATGTCGGGGATCATGCGACTGGTTTTGAGGTGCGGTAGCCCGTGCCCTTGAACAAGGCCACGAGCTCGCCTTTTTCGTTCACGGTGCGAATATCGTACACCCCGGTCTTATTCCCCAGGTAGACTTCGGTCGCCTCCACGGTGAGCCACTCCCCCACCCCCGCCGGACGCATAAAGCTGATGGCGCATTCGAGCGCTACCGTAATAAACCCGTGGCTGTTGCAGGCAAAGGCAAAGGCGGAGTCCGCCGCGGCAAAAAGGACGCCCCCGTGCGCGCTGTGGAAGCCGTTGACCATGTCCTCCCGGATACGGTAGCGCAACCGGCAGTAACCCTCCCGGTGCTCTTCGATCCGGAGCCCGAGCCATTCGGTAAAGCGGTCGTGGGCCAGCATGGTTTGCAGGACGTCTTGTGGTGTCATCCCGCGAAAGTATCTAAATTTAGGCTAAACACCTGCCATGAACCATAGCATCGTACCCTGGTTATCCGTAGAAGACGGCCACCGGGCCGTGGGGTATTATATCGGCGCCTTTGGCGCAAAGGTCGTTTACCGGATGGAGGATCCCGGCGGGGGGCTCGTGGCGCGGCTGTCCGTGGAAGGGGCGGAATTCTGGGTGAGCGGAGGTCCCGGCGCGGTCGGCCCTGATCCCGGCAGCGTCGGCAACCCCGGCGGCAAGCTGCTCCTGGGCGGCGACACTGTCCGGATGGTCCTGATGACGCCCGACCCTGACGCGTTGTTTGCCAAAGCCCTCCAGGCCGGCGCCACCGAGGTCTACCCGGTCACCGAAGCGCACGGCTGGCGCCTGGGCCGGCTTTGCGACCCCTTTGGGCTTCATTGGGAGATCGGGCGCTTGCTCAAGGCGGAATAGATGCGGTGCAGCTGCCGGACGTGGCGCTGCGTGTGCACCGCATAAAACCCGATCCATTCCATCCTGGTTAGGAGTCCGAACACTGGGAGCTCCATGTCGACACAGGTCAGGCTCAGGTCGAGCTCACCGGCGGAGACAAGCAGCCCTTGCCACGTGGCTGCGAGCTCAGAACGATACCGGCAAAGGTCGTGCGGCCCGTCGGACGGCAGGATAAAGTCCGGGGACTGCAGCCTGACGCCGTAGTCTTCGAAAACGTGCCGGAGCATCTCCATTTTTTGCTCCGGCTTACGCCGGGTGGGAGCGGTCTGGCCGTACAGCACCTGGGTTACGCCACCTGCCTTGAGCAGGTGGTCGGCCACCTGTCCCGCGGTCCAGCTACCCGGAAAGGGGACTTCGTTAAAGCTTTCGGGATCGAAAGCGTTTAGGGCGTCGGCGAGCGCAGACCGGGTATCGAGTATTTGCAGATGAATGTTCTCCATGATACAAAGCTCGCTACTCACCCGCAAAGGGACCGGGGGTGAAATAGCCAAGTATGGGGGGCCTTGTTGACTATGTGGAAGTTTTTACACAGCACACCCGTGTCAAAATCTGAGCCACAAATAGTTATAAAAACCGGCTCGGTTATAGCTACATTGTGCGCTTCAATACTACACATGAAATTAGACGTAGCTAAAGCGCTGTCCAAAAAGAAGAAACAAATACTCGAACGCTGGATGCAGAACCAGCTCGCCGATGCCGCCCTCCGGGAAGACCTGATGAGCAACGAAGAGCTCCGCATCCAATCCGCCGAATTGATCGACGGCGTCCTGGAGGTCCTGAAGTCTGATAACCCGGATTCCATCGAATCGGGCGATTTCGACCAGGTCTATGAAATCCTCGGCGGTATTTCCATCTCGCGCGCCCGCCAGGGTTTTTCCCCCCGGGAAACCGCGAACTTTATCTTCAGCCTGAAAGAAGCCTTGCTGGGGACGCTGGGCGAGGAAATCCCCACGGACCCCGCCCAGCTGTACCAGGCAAGCATGGGTGTCAGCAAGCTGATCGACACCCTTGGGATCGTTTCCTTTGAAACCTATATCAAGGGCCGGGAAGAAGTCATCCTGCGCCAGACCAGCGAGATCAGCGAAATATCCACACCCGTCATCCGGCTTTGGGACGGTATCCTGGGATTGCCTATCATCGGCACCCTGGACAGCGCCCGGACCCAAATGGTGATGGAGAACCTGCTCCAGGAGATCGTCGTCACCGGCAGCGGGATCGCCATCCTGGATATATCGGGCGTACCCGCCGTCGACTCCCTCGTAGCCCAGCACCTCATTAAGACCGTGAGCGCCACCCGGTTGATGGGCGCCGAATGTATTATCAGCGGCATCCGCCCGGAGATCGCCCAGACCATGGTGCACCTGGGTATCGACCTGACGGGGATCGTCACCAAGGCGACCCTGGCCAGCGCGTTGAAATATGCTTTTACTATTCTACAACTGGAGGTGAAGAAGAGATAACATGGAAAGGATTCCAATACTTCGCATGGGCTCTTACCTGCTGGTGACAATACAGGTTGACCTATATGACAGGCTGGCCCTCACCCTTGAATCGGACCTGGTCCAGATGGTCGCGAAAACGAACGCCCAGGGCGTACTCATCGATATTTCGGCGGTGTCGATCGTCGACTCCTTTATGGGGAGGATCATCGGCAACATCGCCAATATGTCCAGGATACTGGACGCGCAAACGGTCGTCGTGGGTATGCAGCCCGCGGTGGCTATCACCCTGGTAGAGCTCGGTCTCCCGCTGAACGGGGTTAGCACGGCGTTGGATGTAGAGAAAGGCATGGCCCTTTTGGCCAGGAAGATCGGCCCTGTGGCCGAGGAAACGGAAGATGATGATCATCGCCCTGAATAAGGACAGCATGGTGATCGCCAGGGAACAGGACGTCGTACCCTTTCGTAACCGTGTCAAGGAATACGCCACTAAGATCGGCATGGGCCTGGTGAACCAGACCAAGCTGATCACCGCGGCCAGCGAGCTGGTGCGTAACATGCTCCGGTACGCGGGTGGCGGCGAAACGCTGATAGAGGTCGTCAGCCGGGGCCGGGACAACGGAATCCGCCTGACGTTTACGGATAAGGGGCCGGGTATCCCGGATATAAGGGAAGCAATGAAAGACGGCGTATCCACCGGCAAAAGCCTCGGGCTCGGTCTGCCGGGTTCCAAACGGCTCGTCAACGAGTTCGACATAAAGAGCGTGCTGGGCCAGGGCACGGTCGTCACGATCATCAAGTGGAAGAATGGTTAGCCCGACGCATATGTCGTTCCATGCCAGCGACCGAAGCTACATGGCATTGATAAAAAAGGACATCCACCGGCTCTGTGTGGATCATGGATTTAGCGAGAATACTACGGCCGAGGTCGACATCATCGTCGCGGAGATGGGTTCGAACCTGGTGAAGTATGGCGGCGGCGGTGAATTCCTGGTCGGCTTGCCCGACGACGAATCGTTGGAGATTATCTGTCTCGACAACGGTCCCGGGATGCACGAGCCCCAGCGGATGATCCGGGACGGGGTTTCGAGCTCGCTCAGCCTTGGCCATGGGCTCGGGGCCATGCAACGGTTGAGCGACGTCTTCCAGTTGTATTCGCTAAAGGATTGGGGCACTATCCTGCTGTCCCGTATCCACAAAAGGGAGAAGCCACCGCACCAAAAACAAGCCGTCCTCGAAACCCGCGCCCTCGTGGTCTGCAAACCGGGCGAAAAGGTAAGCGGCGACGGGTACTGGGTGCGGCAGCAGGGCGACCTTACCTGGTTTTTCCTGGGGGATGGCCTCGGACATGGACCGGAAGCGCACAAAGCCGTCATGACCGCGATCGATAGCTTGAACGTGACCGATGAGAAAGACCCCGTGTCCATAATCAGGGAGCTCAACCAGCAGGTGCGTAGAACACGCGGCCTGGTCGGTTGCGTCGCGGTGTACAACGCCGCAAGCAAGGGCTGGACAATTTGCGGGGTAGGCAATATCAGTACCCGCCTGCATACGGTCATCGATCATAAGAACTATATGGCCTACAACGGAATCATTGGGTTGAACCTGCCGGGATCGATGCACGCGGCGACTATCGACGGGGAGAAAGGGCAATTGCTCACCATGTGCTCGGACGGGATACGGACAAGGTGGGAGATGAGCAAGTATCCCGGCATCGCCAAGTGCGATCCGAGTATTTTGGCAGCCGCTTTGTACAAGGATCAGGGAAGACGGACGGACGACATGTCGATCCTGGTCGCCCGGTTAAACAGATAAGCATGCACGAGATCACCACGGTTTTGCTGGACAACGAGATGGACCTTATCCTGGCCAACAAGCAAAGCATGCGGCTGGCGGAGCTGGCGGGCTTATCCCTGTCGGCCCAGACCATTTTCGCCACGGCCGTCTCGGAAGTGTCCCGGACCGCGCTGGACCAGCGCCGGGAGGCCCGGTTGAAGCTGTGTACCAGCCTGAAGACCGATCGTGAAAAGTTCATCATCGCCCAGATCGCCGATCCTTCCGGGGAAGTCACCGACAAACAGGAGGAGGGCTACAGCAACGCCCGCCGCCTGATCGGCGAGCTGAGCGTGACCCGGGAGGGCGTGATGACGCATATCGAGCTTCGCGTGCGGATGTCCTCCAGCGTGCGGATGACCGACAAGCTGTTGGAGAAGTGGCGCGTCGAGCTTAACCAGAGCTCTGATATATCCCCCTACGAAGAGATCAAGCGTAAAAACAAACAGCTCGTGGAGCTGTCGGACATGGTTTCCCGGAGCGAAAAGCGATACCGGGACCTGACCGAAGCGCTGCCGTTGCTCATCTTTACGATGGATGCGGCCGGCGCGATCACCTATGGCAACCGGTGGTTCTTCTCCTACACCGGCAAGGACCTCGACCAGGTCAACGGTTCGCGTTGGGCTTCGGTCCTGCACCCGGACGACCCACCCTTCGGGACCCTGCTGGAGAACGCCGATCGCAACGTGGAGATACAGCGCCGCATCCGGGAAGCGCGCAGCGGCGAGTACCGCTGGCACTCGGGGTTCGGCACGCCGGCGCCGGGCGGGGGATGGCACGTGTACCTGGCGGATATACACGCGCAGAAGATGGTGGAAGAAGCCCTCAAGGACAACCGGGAGCTCAAGGACACCCAGGAGGTGCTGGAAGGCAAGATCAGGGAGCTCAACCGCAGCAACCACCAGCTCGAGCAGTTTGCCTATGTCGCCAGCCATGACCTCCAGGAGCCGCTGCGGAAGATCGGCGTGTACAGCGACCTCCTCCAGCAGCGGTATGGGGAGCAGCTGGGCGGAGAGGGCCACGTCCTCTTCGAAAACATGATCAGGTCGACGCTCCGGATGAAGACCCTGATCGACGACGTCCTGGCCTACTCCACCATTTCCAACATACCCGAGGCGTTTGTATTCGTGGACCTGAACGAGCTCGCACGCGACCTCCTGGCCGAGTATGAGCTCCGAATCCAGGAGGCGCAGGCGCACATCGAGATCGACCCTTTGCCTACCGTCTGGGGGAACGCGGCCCAGCTACGGCAGCTCTTCGGCAACATCGTATCGAACGCCCTGAAGTTCACACGCCCTGGTGAGCCGTTGCAAATGAAAATCTACGTGGACCCGCGCGGACGCCTGGTGTTCCGGGACAACGGCATCGGCTTCGACCAGCCGCACGAGCAAAAGATGTTCGGGTTGTTCCAGCGGCTGCATACCCGCGACCAATACCCGGGCACCGGCATAGGCCTGGCGATCTGCAAAAAGATCGTGCAGAACCACGGGGGCGTCATCGAGGCCCAGGGCCATCCCGGAGAAGGGGCGGAATTTATCGTGACGCTGCCTAATCCGCGCTGAACCGGACCGCCAGCGTCCGGACCTCGTATATCCAACGGGCCGGTTTCTTCTCCCCCGGAACGATGATCCGTAAGGGACCCTTGCCGTCCGGCAGCGGCCGGCCGTCCATCGTATCCACGAGCAGGATGGTTCGCTCCGCAAAGGCGGAATCCAGCTCCGGTAGCGCAAACAAGACCTTGTAGCCGTCACCGGCCTTCACCACCAGATACTGCGACATGTTTTCCCCTTTCAACGCTTTCCCCATGGGCACGCCTGCCTTTTGGAGCAGGTCCGACACGGCCACGCCGGAGTACACGTGGCTGGCGCCGTCCCGGTCCTTTTGGGTGGTTTCGATACGCCGGAAGGAGGACCAGTCGGCGTGGTGGATCACTTGCGC
>NZ_DATJIY010000198.1:0-16387 GCF_035492835.1 Dinghuibacter sp. | reverse complement strand
ATAAAGGCGGGGAGCTGCCGCTCCAGCAAATGGGGGTCCGTCCCCTGCCGCAACAGCAGGTATGTAAAGACACCGTTGCTCGGCCAGGAGTCGGTTGACGTATCCTTGTGCTCCGCCGCCAGCGGCACCACCATGTCGAAGGTCAGGTGCGAATTGGCGGGGACGTCGCGCGCGATACCCGTCACCTTTAGCGACATCCGCTTGTCCATCTCCAGGACCTGCCCTATCGGGTCTTTGTCGCCAAAGTATTTTTTGGCAGTGGTCTCCGTCAGCACCACGCTCTTCGGTTCGCGCAACACCGTGCCCGCATCACCGCGTACGAGAGGGAAGGAGAAAACGCGGAAAAAATCGCTGTCCACCTTATACACCCCGGTTTCGTTGAAAGCCCGGTCGCCGATCGTAAACAGGTCGTTGTCGGGCCGTATACGCACCGCTTTTTCCACCAGGTTCGGGAAGTCGTTCTTTAGCGTGGGCGCGTATGGGTAGGAGACCCACACCGCGTTCTTTTGAACGCCCTCGACCGTAAAACCCCGCCGCAGTCTATAGATACGGTCGGCATTCCTATGGAACCCGTCGGTCGAAAACTCGTTCATGATAAAAACGAAGATCATCAGGCATACCGTGATGCCGATGGTCAGACCGAGGATGTTGATGAGGGAGAAAACCTTGTTCTTAACCAGGTTCCTCCAGGCGATGGTGAAATAGTTGCGGATCATAATGGGGCCTCCGAACGTATTCGGAGTAAAAAGTATGCCCAAACGCAACTAATTGAAAATGAAGGATAAGCCCCAAAAGAGCCGTCCGTTTTCGATACACCGCCCGTCCGCGCCCGCGACAACCGCCTACATCTTCCCCGCGATCTCCGCCGCCACCTCCACCAGCCGCGACGTAAACCCCCATTCATTGTCATACCAGGAAGCCACTGACAGCAACCCGCCTTCCTTCGCCGTGAGCGGCAAATCGATCAGCGACGAATGCGGGTCCGCCACGATCCGGGACGACGCCCACTGACCCTCGAGCACATCCATGACGCCCTGTAGCGGCCCGGATGCCGCCGCCGCACGGAACGCGTCGTTCACTTCCGCGACGGTGCACTCCTTTTGTGTGACGAGGTTGAGCTCCGCGATGCTCCCGGTCCGCGTCGGCACGCGGTATGCCTTCCCCGTTACCTTCAGGTCCTTCCAGATAAAGCTGAGCGCGCGGGCGGCGCCGGAAGAAGACGGGATGATGTTCTCCGCCGCGGCCCACGAATCCCGGAGGTCCTTCATCGGCTGGTCGGTGAGCGACTGTGAATTCGTATAGGAGTGTACGGTGGAAAAAAGCCCGTACTGGATACCGAAGTTTTCGAGGATCACCTTGATGGGCGCGGCCAGGGCGTTGGTGGTGCAGCTCCCCATGCTGATGATATGGTGCTGTGAAGGGTCAAAAACTTCGAGATTGATGCCCTTCAATAACACCGCGTCGCAATCCGCCAACGTCTTTGGCGGCGCGCTCACCAGCACATACTTCGCACCCCGGTCGAGGTGCGCCTGCGCACCCGCGCGTTGTGTCGCCCGGCCGGTGCAGTCCACGACCAGGTCGACGCCGAGCTTGCCCCAGTCGGGCAACCCGCCCGAGACGTTGATATAGGGAATACGACGCCCGCCGATCACCAATGCCCCGTCCGCGCCGGATACCGGCTCGTGCCAGCGCCCGTAATTGGTGTCCACCGCGAAGAGCGCCCCCAGCGTATGTTCATCCTTTATGTCCGAAATAGAAACGGGGACCGTAAGTCCCCTCTGTAAACCGATCCGCAGGAATTGGCGACCGATCCGGCCGAAGCCGTGCAACGCGATATTTTTCACGGTTATAGTGTTTAGGTCTTTAAAGGTAAGCCTAATTCGCGAACGACAGGCGCCACCTTTTCCCCAAACAATCCTATCGAATGCATCTGCTGCGCGTGCGTAATCCCGCCGGAAATCATCTGCGCCAGGTACCGCGTATTCCCGAACAACCCGTGCATATAAATGATCTTCTGGGTCACCTCCTCGGCGCTTCCTACCAACAACGGTCCCTGGGGACTACGCAGCTGGTCGTAGTGATGCCGCGAAAGCGGCTGCCACCCGCGCTCCTTCCCGATCCGGTTCATGAGCGCCGAATACGTCGGCCAGAACTCATCGGCCGCCTGCCCGGAAGAATCCGCGATATACATATGCGCATTCACGGCAAATGGCAAGGCCGCGGGATCATGCCCCGCTTCCCGCGCCGCCTCGCGGTAGAGCGTCACCAGCTGCACGAATTGCCGCGGCATACCCCCCAGGATCGCGATCGTCAGCGGCAAACCCAGCGCCCCCGCGCGGATCACCGACTGCGGGGTGCCGCCGACCGCCACCCAAACGGGCAATAGCGACTGGACCGGGCGCGGATACACCCCCAGATTCGGGATTGGCGCCCGGAACTTACCCTTCCAGGAAACAACCTCTTTCGAGCGCAATAGCAACAGCAGCTCCAGCTTCTCCGCAAACAACGCGTCGTAGTCGTCCAGGTCGTACCCGAAGAGCGGGAACGATTCGATAAAGGACCCGCGTCCCGCCATGATCTCCGCCCGTCCGCCCGACACGAGGTCGAGCGTCGCGAAGTCCTGGAACACCCTAACCGGGTCCGCCGAAGACAGCACCGTCACCGCGCTCGACAACCGCAGCCGCGTGGTCACCGCCGCCATCGCCGCCAACACCATCTCCGGAGCGGAGATGACATAATCCGGCCGGTGGTGCTCCCCCAACGCGAACACGTCCAACCCCAGCGCATCCGCCAGTTTGGCCTCCTCGATCAGCTCCTGCACGCGCTGGCGTCCGTCGGCCTGCGTGGCGATTTCTCCAAAAGTGCTCAGACCTAGTTCCATGTATGCAATGTACGCCCAATTGTCCGTTTCCGTACACCGGACGAACCACAAACGCCCTAAAAACCAATGCGGTACACTCCGGCATCCGATTGGCGGCAAGCAAACCATGTTCCAAAGCTACTTCCTCACGACCCTCCGCAACCTCCGGAAAAACCGACTGTTCACCGCGATCAACGTCATCGGGCTGGCCGTCGGGACGCTCTGTTGTCTGTACATCGTCTCCTACGTGGAAGACCAGTTCAGCTACGACCGGCAGCTGCCGGCAAATACCTATCGTATAAACAGCCGGATGTCGATGTCCGGCGACGCCTTTGTCAACGGCACGGCCTCGCCGCCCATCGGCCCGCAGATGAAGGAGGACTTCCCGGAGGTGGAACAATACACGCGCGTGCTCCAGACAAACCTGTTCGGCGTAAAGGATCACCTGATAAAATACAAAGACCAGGCCCTATACGAAAAAGACCTCGACTATGTGGACTCCACCTTTTTCAACGTGTTCTCCTACCATTTCGTGAGCGGCTCCCCGGACGGCCTTAAGCAGCCTTTTTCCGTCGTCCTCCTGAAATCCACGGCCGACAAGATATTCAAAGGCGAGGACCCCGTCGGCAAAGTGATTACCATCGATAATACCTATGGAAAACAGGATTTCCTCGTCGCCGGTGTCGTCGATGAAAGCCTGGGCAAGTCTCACCTCCACGCCAATATCTTCGTCACCATGAACAGCAATGGGATGGGGAAGTATGTCTATACCGTACAGCGCTGGGGCGGCGAAAATATCGTCGGCACCTACGTCCGGCTAAGGGCCGGTACGAATACGAATCAGCTGGAATCCCGTCTCCAGCCCTGGCTGGAACAACATGGCGGCCAGGAAATGAAACAACTGGGGATGACCAAGCACCTGGTTTTTGAGCCCGTTACGGACATCCATACGACCACCGGCGTCCTACACGAGATGTCGGCGACGACGGGCGCCGTTTTCCTCCGGATACTCCTGGCGATCGCCTTCCTCGTGCAGGGGATCGCGTGTATCAACTTCATGAACCTGTCCACGGCAAGGGCGTCCCGGCGCGCCAAGGAGGTCGGCGTCCGAAAGGTGCTCGGCGCGGGTAGGGGGGACCTGGTCCGGCAGTTCCTCGGCGAGTCGTTCCTGCTGGCCCTGATCGGAACCGTTATGGCGCTGCCGCTCCTGTACCTGGCGCTGCCCTGGCTGAACGACATAACGGGCGCGGACGTCCACCCCAAACCGGACCTCGTTACCGCCGCCATCTTCGCGGCGCTCGTCGCCATCACCGGTCTTGTCTCCGGTAGCTATCCCGCCTTTTACCTGGCGGCCTTCCGCGTCGTCCGCGTCATCAAAGGCAACTTCAGCAGCCACATATCGGCCGCGGGTATCCGCCGCGGGCTGGTGGTCTTCCAGTTCACGCTCTCCATCCTGCTGGTGTCCGGGATCATCGTCATCCGCAGCCAGCTGCGGTACGTACAGCAAAAAGACCTGGGTTTTGACAAGGACCAGCACCTGATATTCTTTTTCCGGAACGCCGAGGCGCGGGCTAAAATGGACGGCTTCATGGACGACCTGCGGCAATTGTCGACGGTCCAGGGTGTCAGCAAATCCACTAACTACCCGAGCCAGCCCGTCGTCAACGACTGGCCCTTCTATCCGCCGGGTAAGGACGTGGCGAGCGCCGTCGACGCGAAATTTTACATCACCGACGAGAACTTCGTAAAGACCGCCGGTATCACGCTGGTGGGCGGCCGCGATTTCCGGCGTACCGACGTGGGCGGCGTTATCATCAACGAGACCATGGCCCGCAAGCTGGGGCTGGACCCCGCCACCGCGGCGGGCGGGCGGCTCGTCCCGCAGAACAACGAACCCATCGACATCGTGGGGGTGATGAAGGACTTTAACTTCGGCTCGCTCCACGAGGACGTGGAACCCTTTATGCTCTGGTGCGGCCCCGATGGCCTTAAGGGCTGGGGCAGCACGCTGTCCGACCTCATCGTACAGGTCCGCACGAGCGACTATGGCGCGCTGTTGGCGCAGATACAGGGTATCTGGAAAAAAGACCTCCCCGGCGAGCCCTTCGACTACCGTTTCCTCAGCGACGACGTCCAGCTCCAATACCAGGCGGACCTTACGCTGGCGGGTATCATCAACACCTTTGCGCTGGTGGCCATATTGATTTCCTGTCTGGGTCTCTTCGGTCTCGCCGCCTTTAGCGCCGAACAACGCAACAAGGAGATCGGCATCCGGAAGGTGCTGGGCGCGAGCGTTATGGGCATCGTCCGGCTGTTGTCCGGGGACTTCATCAAACCCGTCCTGCTGGGCTTTGCGCTGGCCACGCCGCTGGCATGGTGGGCCATGCACCGCTGGCTGGAATCCTACGCATACCGCGTGCCGTTACGATGGTGGATGTTTGCGCTGGCGGGTGGCGTGGCGCTGGCCATCGCGCTCGTCACGGTCAGCCTCCAGGCGTTCAGGGCCGCCCGGGCGAACCCGGTGACGAGCCTGCGGTCGGAGTGAGCGGGCCGGCCCCAGGAGTGAGCGGGCGGCCCCCGGGAATAAGCGCCAGCGCCTTCCGCTCCGCGAGCTGCAACAACGCATCCTCTATTCCCGGCCCGGCGTTCCCCGCCAGGCAAACCACGCCTATGCCGCGTTCCGGCAGCAGGAGACACATGCTGGTGCTGCCAAGCGAACCGCCCCCGTGGAGCACCTCAAGCTCCCCAGTGGCCGAGTGACGAACGTACCAGCATAGCCCGATGTCCGCCCCGTGTTCGCCCGTTTGACGGAAGGTAACGGTCTCGCACAACCGCACCGCGGGGTCTAATTTGTCAAGGCACAGCCGCAGATACAGCGCCATGTCCGCCGCGGTGGATTTGATCGAGCCCGCCGCCGGCAGCTCGTCCCAGAAATGCATATACGGCATCGGCCGCTCATTCTCGTCATACTGCCCGGCGCCCGCGACCGAGTCCGGCACGTCGAGCCCGGTATGATGCATATGCAACGGCTCCGTGATGTATTTTTTCAGCAATTGCGCGTAGGTGCGGTGATACACTTTTTCCAGGACCAACCCCAGCAATTGTATACCCGCGTTGGAATACTCGTATCGCGTACCCGGAAGCGTGTCCGGGTGGAACTGTCGAAGGGCCGCCAAAAATGCCGCCGGAGTAATCACCGGGTACGATGCCGCGTCCGCGGGCGTGCGTAAAGCCGACCGGTCGAGCGGTGGCAGGAACTTGGGCAATCCTGCCGTATGGTTCGCGAGCTGCAGCAGCGTGACGCCCGCCAGACCTGGAAAAGACCCGTGCAGATACGAGGTAACCGGGTCGGACAACCGCAATTTGCCATCGATCACCGCCCGGGCGAGCAAATAGGCCGTAAACGTCTTGGTGATCGAGGCAATCTCGTACGGCGTATTCCCATCGGGCACGACGTCGCTGACCGCGACAATACCGCCAAAGCCCGCCGTGGAAATGTGACCCCTATCGTAGATACCCACGACGAGGTTGACCAGCCGGAGACGCTTCAGCGTGGAATCGGCCGGGCCCTGCGCCGCGGCCGGCTGCCAGCACAGCAGCCAGAGCAACGGCGGCCAGCACATCAGCCGCCATGGAAGGATGCGCTTCATCCCTTCAAATATACGCCTTTAGCGTACCGCAACGCGCCTCTAGCGCACCGCCGTCGTATCCGAAGCGCTTTCCACGCGACGCCCGTGCATCGTCCGCGACTTGACCTCGAATTTATCCAGTATGCTCTTGTCGATCAGCAACCGCGCATCCATCCCGTTGGGCTGAACGAAATAGGCGTTGCCCTCGTACATCACCTTCCCGGTACCGTTGATCCAGGGTTGGGTGAAGATGGTATAGACGTTGTTATAGTTGGGGACGGCGAAAGGAAGGTATTGACCGGCGCCGTTTTCAAAGGAAACGTTGATCGCCGCCGTATAAAAACCGGTGCAAACGCCCGGCGTACCCTTTTTCAGCTTGATGATGTTGACATATTTCCCGTTGACCAGCTTGATCTTCCCATCGGTCACCTTGGCGTCCCGGGACGCGACTTCCCGGCGCAATTCCACGTTACGGTCTATATAGAACTGGAGCTTTTCGGGAGCGATATGGTTTTTTTCGAGACGGGCCCGGACGTCGGAGGTAAAATAGGATTTGTGGGCGGCGCAGGAGCAGAACAAAGTGATCGAGACCAATACTGCACATGTCAAACGGTTCATAGTAGGGTTTTGAGTTATTTAGAGTGTATAAAACGCCAAACGTTTAATTTTAGCGTAAATTCCGAAAGAAAACCCATTTTCGTGACGTCAATCCTAGAGGTCCGCAAGCTAAGAAAAACCTATCGGAGCGCGGGCAAGACCCTGACCGTTTTAGAGGACATTAACTTTTCGTTCGACGCGGGCTCTACAAATGCCATCATAGGCCCGTCCGGCAGCGGCAAAACGACCCTGCTGGGCATTTGCGCCGGCCTGGACCGGCCGACGTCGGGGGACGTTATCCTGGCCGGCGAACACCTGAACGTCCGGAGCGAAGACGAGCTGGCCGCCATCAGGAACCGCTCGGTGGGTTTTATCTTCCAGAATTTCCAGCTCATGCCCAGCCTCACTGCCTTGGAGAACGTCATGGTACCCTTGGAGTTGCGTAAGGAGCGCGACGCCCGGCCCCGGTCCATGGAGCTCCTCGACCGGGTGGGCCTGGCGGACCGGTCCCACCATTACCCCGTCCAGTTGTCGGGCGGGGAGCAGCAACGGGTGGCGCTGGCGCGCGCCTTTTCCAACCAACCCAGCATCCTCTTCGCCGACGAGCCCACCGGCAACCTCGACGCGGAGACCAGCGAACGGGTGGTACAACTGCTGTTTGGCCTCAATAAAGAAATCGGGACCACGCTCGTGCTCGTGACCCACAATCCAGACCTGGCCGCGCAAACGCAAAGGACCATCCGGATCAAGGGAGGGCAGCTGGTATGAGCCTCCCCTGGATTTTCCGTATGGCCTACCGGGACAGCCGTCGGAACCGCTCCCGGCTGCTCTTGTTCATGGGCTCGATCACCGCGGGTATCGCTGCTCTGGTGGCTATTTATTCCTTTGGATACGACCTCCAGCGGAACGTCGACGACCAGGCGGCCTCGCTGATCGGCGCTGACCTCCAGCTGGCCACCAACCACAAACCGGGTAAGGCCGGACAGGAATTCCTCGATTCCCTGCAGAAAACCGCCAACCGTTCCGAGGAGGAGCAGTTTGGCTCGATGGCGCTCTTTACCCGCACGGGCGACACGCGTTTCACCCAGATCCGCGCCCTTCACGGGGCCTATCCATACTATGGAGACCTGGAGACAACGCCCGCCGGCGCCGCGCCAAAATTCCAAACGGACCACGCGGCCCTGGTCGAGAAGTCGCTCATGATCCAATACCACGCTCACGTGGGCGACTCCGTACAAGTCGGTAACCGCCGCTTCCGCATCGCGGGTTCTCTCGACAACTATCCCGGCGGGAACGGCTTTTCCGCGACCATGGCCCCCGTCGTCATGATACCGCTCGACGACATGGCGTCCACCGGTCTCGAACAGGTAGGTAGCCGTACCCGTTACCTGTACTATTTCCAGCTCCACACCGACGCCGACGCGCTCGTCAAGGCCTCCCAGCCGACGCTCGAGCAGACCGGGCTTGACGCGACCACCATCAGCGACAAAAAGGAAAGCACCGGCCGCATCTTCGCCGACCTGAGCCGTTTCATGTCGCTGGTCGCCTTCCTGGCCCTGCTGCTGGGCTGTATAGGCGTCGCCAGCGCCATCCAGATCTATATCCGGGAGAAAACGGCCACCATTGCCGTCATGCGCTGTCTCGGCGTCACTATCCGGCAGTCCTTCCAGGTCTATCTCATACAGGTCGCGGGCATCGGCCTCCTGGGCGCCATGCTCGGCGCGCTCGCCGGCATCGGCATCCAGCAACTCCTGCCCCGCGTCCTGAAGGACGTCCTCCCGCTCACCATCCACACCGCCCTGTCGTGGGCGGCGATAGGGCAGGGGCTCGCCCTCGGCCTCGTCATGGCCCTCGTCTTTGGCCTGCTCCCGCTGCTCTCCATCCGGCGTATCACGCCGCTCTATACCCTCCGCTCATCTTATGAATCCGGCCCGCGTGTGCGGGATCCCTGGCGTTGGCTGGTGTACGGGCTGGTGCTGCTGTTCGTCGCGGGCTTTACGTTTATACAACTCCGTGAGTTGGGACCCACGCTGTCCTTTACCGTCGGGCTCATCGTCGCCTTCGGCCTGCTGACGCTCGTGGCCAGGCTGCTGATGACGGTACTCAAGCGCGTCACCCGGACCTCCTGGAGCTTCGCGGTCCGACAGGGTTTTGCCAACCTCTACCGGCCCAACAACCAGACCCTCATCCTCGTCGTCTCCATCGGTCTCAGCACCGCCCTCGTTTGCTCGCTCTTGTTTATCCAGCAGGTCATCGTCCACCAGCTCGTCCTGTCCAGCAGCAAAAGCCAGGCGAACATGATCCTTTTCGACATCCAGGCCAGACAACAGGCCTCCCTCGACTCCCTGATCCGCGCGCAAGGCCTCCCCATCGTCGAGAAGGTGCCCATCGTCACCGTCCGGTTCACCTCGGTCAACGGCGACGCCTACCCGGACAACCCCCACCTCCAGCACGCCTTTGGCGAAGAGCTCCGCGTGACCTACCGCGACCACCTCACCAATACCGAGACCGTCACCGCCGGGCGCTGGACCGGTCAGGCGGCCGCGGTCCCGGCGGTTTCCTTTGACGACCGCTGGGCGAAAAACCTGGGTCTGCAGCTGGGCGACACCGTTGTCTTCAACGTCCAGGGCGCCCCCGTCAAATGCATCATAGGCAGCCTCCGCAAGGTGGAATGGAACCGCATGCAGACGAACTTCCGCGTCGTCTTTCCCACCGGCGTCCTGGAGCAGGCGCCCCAGTTCCACGTCGTGCTGACCCGCACCCCATCCGCCGCGGTCGCCGCCCGCGCCCGCGAGGCCATCGTCCGACGGTTCCCGACGGTTTCCGTCATCGACCTCAGCCTCATCCTCTCGGTCCTCGACGAGCTGCTCGACAAGATCAACTACGTCATCAGTTTCATGGCGGCCTTTAGCATGGTCACCGGTCTCATCGTCCTCATCGCGTCCGTCCGCAACAGCAAGTACCAACGCATCCAGGAAAGCGTCCTCCTCCGCACCCTCGGCGCCGGACGCCGCCTTGTGTTCAGCATCAACGCCCTCGAATACTTTTTCCTGGGTCTCCTGTCCGGGCTCACCGGTATCCTACTGGCGTTGGCCGCCAGCTGGCTCCAGGCCCGGTTTTTGTTCAAGCTAACCTTTGCGATCGGGTACTGGCAGCCCCTGGCCCTGTTGGGGCTGGTGTGCCTCCTGACGATGGGCATCGGTCTCTTTAACAGCCGTGGCGTCCTCAACCGGTCCACCCTCGAAGTCTTACGTAACGAAGTATAATGCCCATGCACGCCCCTCAACGATATATCCCCCGCCGCCGCGCAGCCCTCCTGGTCCTGCTGATGGCCGTCCTGCTCATCGCCCTCGGTCTCTTGCTCTCCCGGTGCGGCCAGGCGACGCACAACGGCGCCGCCGACTCCACCGCCGTCGCTGCGACCCCGAAACCCGCCCCTGGGACCGGTAAGACCATCCTCTTCTTCGGCAACAGCCTCACCGCCGGCTATGGCCTCCCCTCGGAACAAGACGCGTTCCCATCGCTGATACAGGCCAGGATCGATTCCCTCCGCCTGCCCTACACCGCGGTCAACGCCGGCAACAGCGGTGAAACCTCCGCTGGCGGCCTGGACCGCATCGGCTGGGTCCTCAAACAACCCGTCGACATTTTCGTCCTGGAGCTCGGCGCCAACGACGGCCTCCGCGGCCTCCCCCTGGACGCCACCCGGTCCAACCTCCAGGCCATCCTGGATTCCGTCCACACCCGCTACCCCAACGCCAAGCTCCTCCTGCTTGGCATGCAGGTCCCCCCGAACCTAGGCCAGGCCTACACGTCGACCTTCAAGGAGATATACCCCGCGCTCGCGCAAAAAAACAACGCCACCCTCGTGCCTTTCCTGTTGCAAGGCGTAGGCGGCGTCCCATCCCTCAACCAGGGAGATGGTATCCATCCCAATGTAACCGGCGAAAAGATAGTCGCGGAAAATGTGTGGGCTGTCCTGAAGGGAATGCTCTAGCGCCGCGCCTCCTGCAGGAACTGCGTCGGCGTCTTCCCGAATTCTTTTTTAAATGCCTTCGTAAAATACGACTGGCTTTGTATCCCGACCCGGTACATGACCTCCGTGAACGGCACGTCCTCGTGCAGCAGGATGTGCACCGCGCGCTTCAACCGGGCGGTCCGCACGAACTCGCCGATCGACTGGCCGGTGACCTGCCGGATCTTCTGGTATAGGCGGGTGCGGCTCATACCGAGCTGGCCGCACAAGTAATCTACGTCGAGCTCCGGATTCACCATTTGCGCCTCCACGGTCTCGAGCAGCGCGTCCATAAAGGCTTTGTCCTTTTGGGAGTGCACCAGCTCCCGCGCCTGTACCTGGTAGTCCCGCTGGTATCTCTCCCGGAGCCGCTGTTGCCGGTGAAAAACGTTCCGGACCGTCGCCAGGAGCACGTCCATGCTCAGCGGTTTGGTGAAATAGTGATCGGCCCCGCTCTCCACCCCTTCGAGCTGCGCGTCGTTTTTGGCGGTCAGCATCAGGAAGGGGATGTGACTCGTCGTCAAGTCCTGTTTTACCAACCGGCACAACGTCACGCCATCCATGCGCGGCATCATCACGTCGCTCACGATCAGGTCCGGCGGCGACGATTGTATCGACGCCCAGCCGTCCTCTCCATCCACCGCCGTGGTCACGCGATAGGACGGCTGGAAGGTATCCGCCAGGAATTCGCGCAGCTCCGCGTTGTCTTCGACGATAAGGATCAGGGGCGCCTCGGAAACCGCCTCACGGGAGAACGCCGCCTCGTCCAGCCGCGGCGGGCCGGGCTCCTCCGGGACCTCCGCGCGTATGCTTTCGAGCTGCACGCGTCCCGCTGCACCGGCGACCCAGCGCTCCGCGGCGGTATAGTCTTCTTCCCCGCAAGGGATCCCCACGATGATCTCCGTCCCGCGGTACCGCTCGCTGTACACAAAAATATCCCCCTTGTGCAGCTGCGTCAGGCTCCGCACAAAGGCCAATCCCACACCCGATCCGAGGTGCGACTCCGAAATGCGGTAATACCGCTCGAAGAGGTGCTGGATCGACTCCCGTGAAATGCCGATCCCCGTGTCGGCAACCCGGAGGTAACAATACCGTTTGCCCCGGTATTCGTTTTTCACCAACAGCTCGTTGGCAAACGACGGCGCAAACCCTTCCAAGGAAGTCAGCGCCTGCAAAACGACCGCTCCACCCGCGTCGGTGTACTTGAACGCGTTATGCAAAAGGTTCAAAACGATCTTCTCCAACACTTGCCGGTCGAACCAGGCCGCCGCCGGCGCACCCGGAGAGAAGCCCGTGGTGTCTACGCTGAACCGTATATTTTTCTCCCCCGCCCAATCCCGGAACTCCCCCGCGATCTCCTCCAGAAAAAGGTCCATCCTCCCCGGCATCACGTGCAGCGTCAGCGTGCCCGTCTCCAGCTTACGGAAGTCCATCAGCTCGTTGATTAGCCCCATCAGCCGTCCCGCGTTCCGCCGGATCGAGGCATAGTAGTGACGCAGGGTGGGGGAGGCGTCGGTTTTGAAGAGCTTCTCGACCTGACCGAGGATCAACGTCAGGGGCGTACGCAGCTCGTGCGAAATATTGGTAAAGAACTGCAGCTGCACCTGGTGGATCTCTTCCCGTTTGCGCTCCTCCATCCGCTCCAGCTCCAGGTTGCGTTTGAAGCGATAGAATCCATAGGCGCCCCCGGCTACCGCCAGCAGTACCAGCGAGCCGAACCAGACCGTTTTCCAGAAAGGCGGCGCGATCACGATCAGCAGCCGCGCCCCTTGCTCGTTCCAGACGCCGTCGTTGTTGGACGCTTTCACCCGGAAGGTGTAGGTTCCCGGGTCCAGGTTGGTATAGCCAGCCTTGTGCTCGCCCCCGATGTAGTGCCAGTCGTGGTCGAACCCCTCCAGCATATAGGCGTACTGGTTGTTTTCCGGCGCCGAATAGTTGAGCGCCGTAAACGTAAACGAAAACGTCGACTGCCGGTACGTCAGCCGCAGCGTGTCCCGCACCCCGACCGGTTTGCCTGATACCTGGAACCCCGTGATATAGACCGGCGGAATGTAAGGATTCCTTTGTATATCCCGCGGGAAAAACGCATTAAACCCGTTCGTTCCCCCAAACAGCATCTCGCCGGCCCTTGTCTGTAGATAGGCGCCGGCCTCAAACTCCTCCCCCCGCTGGTAAGACATAACGTCATAGGTATCCGGGTTGAACCAGGTCAGTCCACCCCCGGTGGATATCCAGAAGTTGCCGAGCCCATCCTCCGTGATCCCCTTTATGAACTCGTGGGAAAGCCCGCCCTTGTCCGTATAACAGGTAAACGTATCCCGCACCGGGTCGTACAAAAAAAGACCCGCCTGTCCGATCCACAACCGCCCCCGGTGATCCGTAAAGATCACGCGGATGTCCGGCGCCTTCCCTTCGTGCGTAAAATAGTGCGACCACCGCCCCGTCCTCAGGTCGCAACGGTTCAGCCCGCCGTCATCCGTACCCGCCCAGACGTTGCCCTGCGCATCCTCCCCCAGCGACACGATGTTGTTGCCATATACCTGGGTTTCTCCCGTCGCGTCGCCAGGGACCCGCTGGAATGTCCCGGTCGCCGGGTCCATCAGGTCCAGCCCCCCGAAATACGTAGCCACCCACAACCGCCCCTTCCTGTCCTCGAACGTCTGCTGTACATAGTTCGAGCTGATCGAGCTGGTGTCGCCGGCCCGGTGCACATACCGCGTAAACGTCCCGGTCTCCGGGTGAAACCAGTCCAGGCCCCCTTCCCACGTCGACACCCAACACCGCCCATGGCGGTCCTCCCGGATATCGAGGACCGCGTCGGAGCTCAGACCCGCGCTTTTATACGGATCATACCGATACGCCTCCCACCGGTCGGTCCGCGGGTCCCAACGATTGAGACCGCCGCCGTCGGTACCTATCCATATGTTGCCCCGCGCGTCCTCGTAGAACGCGCGCACGTCCTTATTCGTGAGCCCGGCGCCGCTCCTCCGGAATTTCGTCGCGCCGGGCATATACAGGTCCAGCCCCCCGCGATGCGTTCCCACCCAAAGGTTCCCCTGGTTATCCTCGAAGAGCGCCGAGACAGTCCTTTGCGACAGGCTCGTCGGATCGAGCGGGTCGTTTTGATAATGAAAAAACTTCTCCCGCGACGCCTCGAACAAATTGAGCCCCCCATTGATACAACCGACCCATAGCCGCCCCTCGCGATCGACCAGCACGCTCCGGATCATATTCCCCCCCAGGCTCGACGGGTCCTTGTCCACATGCCGGTAGGCGTGCACGCCGGGATTAGGGCCCCCGTGGTACACCCACAAACCATCCCCCTCCGTCCCCAGCCACAGGTCCCCCGATGGGTCCGCCCTGATCGACGTCACCGGTGGGATAGCCGCCACCGGCTCGGCAGCCCCCCAGCGCAGCAACCCCTTTTCACAACCGATCCATAACTCTCCGTCACCGCCCGCCAATAGTGCATACACGTGCGTCCCCGCCAGCCCCGCCGGCGAAAAGCCGCCCGCGCCGCCCGTCGCGCCCGCCCCTCGCGTCCCCGCCATGCGGTAAAGCCCCCCTTCGGTCCCCGCCCACACCGCGCCGCGCGCATCCACGCACACCGCGTTCACCGCCCCGATGGCATACCGCCGGAACGCCCCCCCGTCAAAACAATTCAAGCCATTGGAGGTCCCGACCCACAGCCGGTGCGCCCCGTCTTCCGCGATGCTGCGCACATAATCGTCGCTCAGGGACAACGTATCCCCGCCCCGGTTCCGGTACACAGTCATCTCACTGCCGTCATACCGGTCCAGACCGTCCCGGGTCCCGATCCAGATAAACCCGCGGCTATCCTGGAAAATGCATTCGATGGTGCTGTTGGAAAGTCCCTGTTCGTATCCGATGTGACGGAAGGGCAGGCTGGGCGCCTGGCCCAGGCAAACGGCCGGCAGCAGCATACACGCAAGCACACGACTCCACATGCGCTAAAAATAACGTTTTTGACCCGCCACCGTGCCAAAATGTACACCTGAACAACAAAAATGGACGTCCGGGCAAAACCTCCCCGTCCCTTTGCCGTACTTTCAACTCATGATTCGGTTAGCGGCTGCTTGTATTATTATATGTCTGGTTTGCGGGTGCTCAAAGTCGGGCGGGTCTTCGAACGGAAAAACGAACCCCACCGACACCGCCTTTTCCGGCGGCGGCGACGTCAGCTGGGTGACCCAGATGGAATCGCAGAACCTCTTGTTCTATAATACCCAGGGGGTCCAACAGGACCTCTTCGCCCTGCTCAAGGGATTGGGGATGAATGCCATCCGGCTTAGGGTATGGGTAAACCCCGCCGATGGCTGGTGCGGCACCGCCGACCTCCTGGCCAAGGCGCGCCGCGCGACGGCCGCAGGCATGAGGGTCCTGATCGACTTCCACTACAGCGACACCTGGGCCGACCCGGGTCACCAGGCCAAACCCGCCGCCTGGGCAAGCCTCGCCACCGCCGACCTGATCGATACCCTGGGCAGCTATACCCGTCACGTCCTCGATACCCTGAAAGCCGCCGGTATCACCCCCGACTGGGTGCAGGTCGGCAACGAAGTCTCCAACGGCATGCTCTGGCCGGACGGCGAAGCCTCCCTCAACATGAACAATTTCGCCGCCATGGTCACCTCGGGGTACAACGCCGTTAAGGCCGTTTTCCCCGGTTGCAAGGTCATCGTCCACATGGCCAACGGTTACGACAACGCTACCTATCGCTGGTTGTTTGACGGTCTCAAGACCGGTGGCGCTTCCTGGGACGTCATCGGCATGTCGCTGTACCCCTCCACCTCCAACTATCCGACCCTGGACAGCCAGTGCGTCGCCAACATGCGCGACATGGCCACCCGGTATGGCAAAGAGATCATGATATGCGAAGTAGGGATGGAAGAGGACGCCCCGGGGTCCACCGAAGCCTTTTTAAGGGACATCATCGCCAGGACAAAATCGGTGTCCGGCGGACTCGGCGTTTTCTACTGGGAACCGGAGTGCTATAACAACTTCCAGGGCTATGGACTCGGCGCCTTTGGCAATAACGGTCAGCCGACCGCCGCGCTGAACGCCTTTCAACAATAAACCTTCGCCTTTCAGTCATAAACCTTCAAGGATCGGTCAGCCCGCCGCTTTCCCTTCCGACTCCGACGGGACGCCGGAACCAGCATCGCGGGTGGGGGCCGCCGGGCCCCCCGACCGAGACTTTCTTTGCGCTTCTCTGCGCGCCGGTGTACCTTTGCCGCGCAATACCTATAACCATGAGAACCGAGC
>NZ_DATJIY010000197.1:0-8191 GCF_035492835.1 Dinghuibacter sp. | reverse complement strand
TAGGCGAGGTTGACGTGGTATTGGCCGGCGAGGTCGTAGAGGCGGGCGAAGGCTTCGGCGGTATACGACGAGTACATCGTGCCGTTGCGGTAGGCGTTTTCGGGGTTGGTGGCGACGGAGCAGGCGGCGCAGCCTTCGGGGTCGAATTCGGTGATGAGGATCGGGAGGTTTTTGTACGACGACGCGGATACGATCTGGAAACCGGTCTCGACGTCGCGCAATTCAGGGGTCATGTTCATGACGACGTGGCCGGCGGCGAGGCGCGGGCTGCCCTTGGCGTGGAAGCTGATGAAGTCGAGGGGGGCGCCGGTCGTCCGACAGTGCTCCAGGAAGGCGCGGAGGTAGTCCGCGGCTTTGTCCCAGCCGGGGCCGGTGCTGGCGGGGCCGCCGACGAGGGCGCCGGGGCAGGCGCGGCGGACGGCGGCGGCGGTGTAGTCGTAGAGGCTGTCGTAGGCGGCGGGGGTGCCTTTCCAGTAGCCGATGTTGGGCTCGTTCCAGACTTCCCAGTACCAGGTGCGCACGGCGGGGGCGCCATAGCGGGTCACGCAGTGGCGGACCCAGGCTTCGACGAGGGCGGCCCAGCGGGCGTAGTCGTTGGGGGGATAGGCCCAGCCGGTGAAGATGTCGTTGTAGTTATTCCCCGGGGCCCAGTGGTGGCGATAGGGTTCGG
Source organism: Dinghuibacter sp. (assembly GCF_035492835.1). NCBI lineage: Bacteria > Pseudomonadati > Bacteroidota > Chitinophagia > Chitinophagales > Chitinophagaceae > Dinghuibacter > Dinghuibacter sp. Next base: position 7,521 of record NZ_DATJIY010000197.1, on the reverse strand, counting down.
GGTGTGATGAGAGCGCTTCAGGCATAAAGCCGATTTCCGCCAGGGGGCGGAGACCGCGGTGCACGAGCGCGTCGAAGATCGAGTCCAGGATCGTCCAGTCGTAGACGGGGTTGCCGGCGGCGTCGGTGGTATAGGCGTTGGTGGAGCCCCATTTGAGGGCGGGGCGGCCGTCGCCGGTGGTGAGGAGGTTGTGCAGACGGACATATACGGGCTTGCCCATCGAGGCAAAGGCGTCAAGCAGGTGCAATCCGTCCGCGGTGGTGGCGTAGTTGGGTTCGTCCGCGCCGAAGGACGCCCAAACGGGAGGAAGGCTGTCGGTGGCTTTGGCGGCGTCGACTATCCAGTTAGGGCCTTGGGCCAGCGCGGGAACGGCGGCACACAAGAGGCCGGCAACGGACAAAAGACAGGCAACGATAAGGAGGCGCATGGGATTATTCGGTTTCCTGCCCGAATTGCAACAAATATCCGTTATTATCGTATATGGCGAACTCGCGCATGCCGTAGTCGAAGGTCTCGATGGGATAGCAAACGGTGACGCGGTCGCGGAGAGAAACCCAAAGGTTATCGACGTCGGAGGTCCGGAAGTACAACGATCCGGAGAAAACGGGTGCCGTGAAGCCGCGGTGCTCATTTAAACCGGAGAACATCAATTCCGCGGGCCCCAGGGTCAGACAAAGCCATTCGGGGGTGTCGGCGGTGCAGGTGAACCCGAGCACGCCGGTATAGAAGTCCCTCGTCCCCGGCAGATCCGGGGTCTCGAGCATCGGGGTCAGGGCGGTGAGCAAAGGGCTGGTGACGCTCATTTTTCACCGGCTAATTCCATGATGACCTTGTACTCGTCATCCTTGACGGCGCCGACGGACAGGCGACCCAGACGGACGAGGTCGAGGTCGGCGAGGCGTTTGTCGGATTTCAGGACCGTCAAAGGGACAGGCTTTTTGAGCGTATGGACGGGTTTCAGATCGACCACGACCCAGTTGGCGTCGTCCGTGGTGGGGTCCTGGTAGGCGGTCTTGACGACCTCGGCGATGCCGACGATCTCGAGGCCTTCGTTGCTGTGGTAATAGAACACCTTGTCGCCTTTTTTCATGGCGCGGAGGTTGTTGCGGGCGGCGTAGTTGCGGACGCCTTCCCACATGGTTTTGCCATCTTTCCGGAATTGTTCCCAGCTATACACCGAAGGTTCAGATTTGACGAGCCAATAGGACATAAAAAAAGTTTACATGTTGAGAACTCCCGGGTGGCGGCGCGGCGCGCTAGTCCCACTCCCACCCGCTGGCCAGCACGTCCGCGATATGCATTGTCTTCAGGGCTATGCCCTTGTTGCGGATGCAACCGTCGAGGTGCATGAGACAGCTGAGGTCGGTGGATATGATGTATTGGGCGCCGGTGTCGAGGGCGTGTTCGATCTTTTGTTCGGCCATGGCCACGGAGATCGGTTCGAACTTGACGGCGAAGGTGCCGCCGAAGCCGCAGCAGGTTTCGACGTCGGTCATCTCGACGAGCTCGAGGCCCTTAACGCCGGCCAGGAGGCGGCGGGGGCCTTCCTTAATGTGGCACTCGCGGAGGGCCGCGCAGGAGTCGTGGTAGGTCGCCTTGCCTTCGAGGACGGCGCCGACCTTGTCGACGTGCATGACGTCGGTGAGGAACTCGGTGAACTCCAGGGAACGGGCGGCGAGGTCCTTGACGGCGTTGTGCCGGGAGGAGTTGTCGAAGAGCTTGTGGTAATAATTCCGGACAAAACCGGTGCAGCTGGCGCTGGGGGCCACGACATAGTCGGCGCCCTTGGTGTCGTTCAGGAACTTGGCCGCGACGTCCCTCGCTTCGTTCCAGTAACCGGCGTTAAAGGCGGGTTGCCCGCAACAGGTCTGGGCGGTGTTGTAGTGAACGGTGCAGCCGACGCGCTCGAGTACCTTGACCATGTTGAAGGCGGTCTGGGGATACAGCTGGTCGACAAAGCAAGGAATGAAAAGCTCTACGTTCATTAGGTGTTTATGGGTGATTGGTCCGCATCTGTCTTTGCAGGGCCACCATCTTGAGGGCGGTGATGGCCGCCTCCTCTCCTTTGTGGCCGTGGGGTCCGCCCAGGCGTTCCCAGGCTTGTTGCTCATTGTGCAGGGTGAGCACCCCGAAGATAACGGGCACGGGCAGGGTCAGGTTGAGCTGGGTCACGCCGTCGGTGACCGACTGGCAGACGTATTCGAAGTGCGGGGTCCCGCCCTGGATGACGCAGCCGAGCGCGATGAAGACGCAGGGGCGGTGGTTCCAGTATTTCGCGGACTCCCAATAGGCTTTTATGGCGAACGGGATCTCGACCGCGCCGGGGACGGTCACGGTGGTGATGGAGGACACCTTCCGGTCGGTGAGCGTCTTGCGGCAGCCGGATTCCAGGGCGTCCACGATGGCCGCGTTCCATTCGGTGCGGACAATAACAACACAGGCATCCTGAGCGTCCAGGATGCCTGCATCGTCAACGTATAGGTTGCTGTTGCTGACTTGAGCCATAGTTGTGTAAGTGCGCCCCGGGGGCAGGCGGTTATTGCGTGTACCCCAGCCGGGCGAGGTACTTGTCTACGATCATCCCTTTCTCCGTCTTGGGATATTTCTCCTTAATATCCTTGTAGAGCTCGATGGCCTGCTCGTTCTTGCCCATGGTTTCGTAGGCCAGGGCGGCGCGGAACAGGTCTTCGCTGGAGGTGAAGGGGTCTTTGTCGTTGAGGGTGCCGGCCTTCTTATAGTAGTCGGCGCCGTCTTCCTTCTTGCCGCTGTCCATGCAGGCGTCGCCGAGCATGCGGTAGGCGCTGGACTGGATCTGGGTGGCGTCGGTCGAGAAGTCCTTCAGCTGCTTGATGGCGTTGGCAAAGTCCTGCTTGCGGAGGTAGATCGCGCCGGCGTAGTAGTGCGACAGGTTGGCGGCGTCGGTGCCGTCGTACTTGGATTCGATCTTCAGGAAGCCCGGGTTGACGCCGTCGCCGTTGAGGGCGCGGTCCAGGGAGTCCATGGCGAAGTATTCCTGCGCGGCGGCGATCACGTCGTCGCCCTTGGCCTTCTTGGGATCGACCACGTAGTTCTTGTAGCCGTAGTAAGCCGCGCAGACCACGATGACCGCGGTGCCGATATACGAAATGGGTTTGGAGTATTTGGTCCAGAAGTTTTTGGCACTATCCAGGAACTCGGAATCAGAGTCAACAGTCTCCACAGTGGGGGTTTTATCCGTCATATAACAAGTTTATTTCATTATGGCCCTTCGGGCCGGGCGCCATCGGCGCACTGGATTTAATCTACAATAAAGGGATAGCCTTCTTCCGCATACACATCCTTGTACATCTCGTCGTCGGCGGGGTACGGGGACTCCTCGGCGAACTTGACGCAGTCTTCCACTTCCTGGTGTACCCGGTCGTCGATCGCCTGGATTTCCTCGTCGGTGGCCCACTTGTTCTTCTTGATGACGCCCAGGACGTAGTCGATGGGGTCCTTTTCCTTGTATTCTTCGACTTCTTCTTTCGTCCGGTATTTGGCGGGGTCGCTCATGGAGTGCCCCTTGTAGCGGTAGGTTTTGATCTCCAGGAGGGTCGGTCCTTCCTGGGCGCGGGCGCGTTTGACGGCGCGGGCGACGGCCTCGTGCACGGCCTCCGGGGACATCCCGTCCACGCTGTCGGCGGGCATGTCATAGGCGTCGGCGAGCTTGTAGATGTCGACGACGTTGGAGGTGCGCTGTACGGAAGTGCCCATCGCGTAGTGGTTGTTCTCGCAGATGAACACGACGGGCAGCTTCCAGGTCATGGCCATATTAAACGTCTCGTGGAGCATCCCCTGGCGGGAGGCCCCGTCCCCGAAAAAGGCCAGGGTGACGTTGTCGGTGTCGTTGTATTTGTCGGCGAAGGCCAGCCCGGCGCCGGTCCCGATCTGGGCCCCGACGATCCCGTGACCGCCATAGAAGTTCACGTCCTTGCCGAAGAAGTGCATGCTCCCGCCCTTGCCCTTGGAGCAACCGGTGGCCTTGGCGTACAATTCCGCCATGCAACTTTTGGCGGAAACACCCTTGGCGATGGCCAGCGCGTGGTCGCGGTAAGCCGTGATCATGTTGTCCTCCGGTTTGGTGGCGGTGATGCAACCGGCGGCAACCGCTTCCTGACCGATGTAAAGGTGGCAGAAACCGCGGATTTTCTGCATCCCGTACATCTGCCCGGCTTTTTCTTCAAAACGCCGCAGGAGCAGCATCAACTCGTACCAGTATAAGTATGTATCCTTCGAAAATTTGGTCGCCACAGCGTGAAAATTTTGCGGGCAAAAATAAGGCTTTGGTCACAATAAACAAAAATCCCCTCGGGACGCTGCCTATTTGGCAGAAAAAGGTATATTGCACGGTGCAGCTGCAGCAGTTGAAATTAACCCAATACAAGAACTATTACATCGACCACTTCACCTTCGAAGAACGGGTAGTAGGCATTTCCGGCCTCAACGGCGTCGGAAAGACCAACCTGCTGGACGCCATTCATTATCTCTGCTTTACGAAGAGCTATTTCACCAACAGCGACAATTCGAACGTACAGACCGGGCAACAGGGGTTCCGCCTGGAAGGCCTTTTCGACAAGGACGGGGAAGCCTTCAAGATCGCCTGTATCTTCCGCGGCCAGAACAAAAAGGAAATCCGCTGTAACGACCTGGAATACGAGAAGTTCTCCCAGCACATCGGGCTGTTCCCCTGTGTCATGATCGCCCCCGACGACGTGGAGCTGATCATCGGTGGCAGCGAATCGCGGCGGCGCTGGCTGGACACGCTGATTTCCCAGCTGGACGCGCACTATCTCCAGCAGCTCATCGTCTATAACAAGATCCTCCAGCAGCGCAACAGCCTGCTCAAGCAGTTCACTGAAACCAGGCGGGTGGACAACTCGCTGCTGGACGTCCTGGACGCCCAGCTGGCCCCGGCCGGCCAGGCGATCTTCGAGGAAAGACGCGTCTTCCTCCAGGCGCTGCTGCCCGTGATCCAGCAGCACTACCTGGACATCTCGGGGACCGAGGAATACCTCCAGCTCCAGTACGACAGCCAGCTCCTGACCCAGCCGTTTGCCGAGGGCCTGCACCAGAGCCGTTCCCGCGACCTGGCTGCCGCCCGGACGAACGTGGGCATCCACAAGGACGATGTCGTTTTCCTCATGCAAAACGAACCCTTCAAACAGTTCGCCTCCCAGGGCCAGCGCAAGAGCCTGCTCTTTGCCCTCAAGCTGGCGGAATTCGACGTGCTCCGCGAGCACAAGGGCTTTTCACCCATCCTCCTGCTGGACGACGTCTTCGAAAAGCTCGACGCCAGCCGCATGGGGCACCTGCTCGAGCAGGTGTGCGCCTATACCGACGCGCAGCTTTTTATCACCGACACCCACAAGGACCGCCTCCAGGAGGCGTTGAACGAGCTGGATGTCATGCACCAGATTATTTCTTTGTAAATACCTCCGGGTTTTCCTGGATGCCGTACCTTAGGGGCATGGGAGAGTACTCCATGCAAAACGCCTTAAAGGCATTCCTGGACAAGAGCCGGCTCAAGTTCGACATACAGGCGCTCCAGATCGAATCGGTCTGGGAAGAGGTGATGGGTAAGACCGTCTCCAGGTATACCGAGCGGCTGGAGCTGGTCAGGGGCACCCTCTTCATCACTACGACAATCGCCCCCCTTAAGCAGGAGTTGTCCTATCAGAAGGACCTTATCGCGGGCCGGGTCAATGAGAAACTGGGCGATTTCGTTGTCCGGGAAGTAGTGATCCGATAAAAATTCCTTATGCACATCGTACCGGTCACTACGCCCAGACTCGCTTCCGAATTTATCCGTTTTCCCCACCAACACTACAGGAACGATCCCCAATGGATCTCGCCCCTGGATGACGATATCAGGGCGGTGTTCGATCCAAAACGCAATAGCTTCTTTTCGCACGGCGTTTGCACGCGGTGGCTGCTCTACGACGGCGAGCGCATCATCGGCCGGATCGCGGCTTTCGTGAATTATGAAAAAGCGAAGGCGACGCACGTGGGCGGCGTGGGTTTTTTTGAATGCATCGACTCGCAAGACGCGGCTTTCCTGCTGTTCGACACCGCGGCCGCCTGGCTGCGCCAGCAGGGTATGACGGCGATGGACGGCCCCATTAACTTTGGCGAAAACGAAAAATACTGGGGTCTGCTGGTGGAAGGTTTCAAACCGCCCAGCCTGGGGATGAACTACAACCCGCCCTACTATGTCCAGCTTTTCGAAAAGTACGGGTTCGTAAAACAATACGACCAGCTCACCAACTTCCTCGACGCGCGGGTGCCGATCTCCGAGCGTTTCACCAAGATTTCCGGATGGGTGATGCGTAAGCCGGGCTACAGCTTCAAACACTTTTCTTATACCGGGCGCGAAAAGTTCTTCCGCGAGTTCCAGGAGATTTACGACGATGCCTGGAGCAACTTCGAGAACTTCACGCCCCTGAGCCTGGACGCCATCCGTGAGTCCTTCCGGCAAATGAAGGCGATAGCGGACGAAAAGATCATTTGGTTTGCTTACCATAAGGACGAGCCGATCGGGTTTGTGCTTTGCCTCCCCGACGCCAACCAGATCTTAAAGCACCTGCACGGCAAGATGAACCTCTGGGCCAAGCTCAAGTTCCTTTACTACCGGAAGACGACCACTATCGACCGGCTGCGCATCATCGTGATGGGGTGCAAGAAAAAATTCCAAAACCACGGCATCGAGTCCGCCCTCATCCGTTGTCTCCAGGACGAGGTGCTCCCCCGCCACACCATCAAGGGCGTGGAGCTTGCCTGGGTCGGAGACTTCAACCAGAAGATGCTGGCGATCCATGAGGCCACGGGGGCGATCACCGATAAGGTGCACCGTACGTACCGCTTTACATTTGCCTAGGGCCCGCTATTTTCCCGGAGCCTGCTACATCACTTCCTCGAAAATATCCTCCTCCACCCCTCGTCCGGGGTCTCTTATTGCGTCCAAGGCGGGTCCGCTACGAGGAGTGGATAAAATTCTGCAGGTGCTCGATCGTCTCCTGTTGGGAAGAGATGGTCTCGCGAACCACGTCGTTGATGGAGATGATGCCGCTGAACCGGCCGTGGTCGAACACGGGGAGGTAGCGGACGTTTTTATTACTCATCAATTCCATGCAATCCTCCAGGGTGTGTTCGGAAGAGACCCGCGGCAGGTCGGTGGTCATGATATCCTTGACCCGGGTGTCGCTGGAGGATTTACCCAGCAGGATCACCTTGCGGGAATAGTCGCGTTCGGTCATGAGCCCCTGGTACTGCTCGTGGTGGAGCACTACGACCGAACCGATGTTGCGGTCGGCCATCAGTTTGAGGGCGTCGAGGACGGTGGCATCGGGATGAATGCTGATGGTGTTGCGTCCTTTGCGGGCGAAAATGTCGAGAACCTTTTTCATAGCTTGTCGTTTTTTTGGTTAGCCATCGTGTGGGTTATAATATACAAATCGTATCTCAAATTTACAAGTGCGGCCTTAGTTCAGACATACCCATGACATG
>NZ_DATJIY010000196.1:0-8375 GCF_035492835.1 Dinghuibacter sp. | reverse complement strand
CGACCACGGCTCCATCGTCGAATACAAGGGCCAATGGTACGCCTTCTACCACAACAGCAACCTCTCCCACCAGGACTGGCTCCGCTCCGTGTGCGTAGACAAGCTCTATTACAACCCCGATGGCACGATAAAAGTGGTTGTGCAAACCAAGTAAAATGGTTATATTAGGTTACCTAAATACGCGTGCCGCCTCACCGCGCCTTAGCGCCGGCACGCATAGCCCCCTCGAAGAATTTCCCGGTCCCGCTCAGCGGGTACCCGTCCCACGACGTAAGCAACGCCGGCCACCACTGCGGGTCATAGACCCAGGCCAGCCAGCTGATGCCACGTCCTTCGAGGTATTGCGTGATCCGCGTGCCATAGTGCTCCGCCCCGTCCGCTGGGTCCCCGTTTTTAATCTCGAACCCGATTTCCGTCGCAATGACCGGGTATTTAGCCGCGGCAAAACCGAAGTCCTCGTCCCAACGAGGCTCCCAGGGTTGCCCGCGTTTAAAGGGGTAGGGGTGTGTGACATACCCGATGCCGGAGGCGTCGATCGGCTCCTCGTACAGCGGCTGTAAATTATACGCCCAGTCGAAACCCGCGACCAATTCTACGGTCGACGGGTCAAAAGAACGGATCAGCTTGATGAGACGCTCATTGATCTGTTTCCAGCCCTCCCAGGAAGCAGTCCCGAGCTGCCCGTTATACGACGTCGGCTCGTTGAATAATTCATAGAACGCGATCGCGCTGTATTTACCCCCAAAGTGCTGCGCTATGGTCCGCCAAAAGGTATACGTCTCCTGCAGGGACGTATTGTACATCGCGTCCTGGAACAGTTCCGTTTGCAGGTTCCCGATAGAATGCCAGTCGATGTCCGCATACATCCCCAGCTGTCCGCACCAGCTCACCGCCGAGTCCAGCAACACCAGGTACCTGGCCGGCGTCCGCGCCCGCCAAGCCTGCGGGTGCACCGGCAGCCGTATCAGCTGCGCCCCGTACGCGTGCAGCTGCTCGAATAGCCCCCGGTTCCAATGCCCCTGCCGCTCGATCTTGTCCGGGTCCGCGATCGAGACGCCCCTGAAGAGCACGGGCGTCCCGTCAGGCGTGACAAAGCGATTGCCTTTCACCGAGATGCGCGGCAACTCCTGCGCGTGCAACGTCGTAAGCACCGCCGCACCGCCATTGCACGCGGCGAACAGGATCGCCGCCAGCACGTTACGATAGTATTTCATTTACTTTGGGTTGAATGATCCAAACACCGACCGGGAATATAAATGCCGCAATGTACCACGGCCAGACCTCCGAAGTTTTGGCGATACGCCCATATGCAAGGATGTGAACGATGTGCGCAAAAATGATAAAGGAATAGATGTAGGCGACGCCAAAAATTAGTGGTAGTAAGGCATAAACCCCGTATTGAGTTCCCGGGAAAAACGATATATTCACCCAGCCCAGTACTATCCAGCCCAGCGTTGCGGCCGCGAACCGTGGGAACCGGATATACCCCGGCAACAAACCGACGCCGGCCAGGCGATTGTACCCGTAATAACCAACCACGAACATCCACAGGCCGATCAAGGACAATGCAAGCATCTCCACCCGTTCATCTCCGGGTCCGCGGTAGCAGAACATAAGGAAAATAGGTACAAACAGTTGCCAGTGTTTCAGACGGAGTAAGAATCGCATAAGAACGCCTAATTTCGGACGATTCTCCGATTTCGAGGGTTTTTTTAATAAATTGCCCTATGCAAAAGTTAACCTTAACCCTAATCGGCCTCAGCTTGCTGGCCGCAACCCACACGATGGCCGCCCAACCGCCGCATGAAAGCGCCGCGCGCATCTCGAGCGCGCACCACCCCGGCGTCGTCTCGTTCACCTACCGTAACCAGTTCGCCAAGGACGTCCCCGCCACGCTGGACCTGATAAAGTCCCAGGGGATGCGCGACATCGAATTCTCCAGCCTCTTCGGCCAGACGCCGGAAGCGCTGCGGAAAATGCTCGATGCCAGGGGCCTCTACTGCACCTCTTATGGCGTAGACTATGCCGCATTGACTAACAAGACCGCCGACGTGGCCGCCGCCGCAAAGGCCCTGGGCGCGACGTATGTCCGCCTGGCGTGGATACCCCATACCGGTACCTTTACGGTCGACGACGTTCAAAAGGCCGCCGCGGACCTCAATAAAGTAGGCAAGATCCTGAAGGACCAGTACGGGTTACAGCTGATCTACCACAACCACGGCTACGAGTTCGTCCCCGATGGCAACGGCGGCACGCTCTACGACCAACTCATCACCCAAACCGACCCCAACTACGTCAACTTCGAGCTGGACGTCCTCTGGGCCTACTTCCCCGGCCAGGACCCCGCCGCGTTGCTGCACAAATACCCCACCAGATACAAGGCCCTTCACCTGAAAGACCTCAAAGACGGTGTCCCCGGCAACAGCACCGGCGGCACCTCCGGTAACAACGACGTCGTCCTTGGGACCGGCCAGATCGACATGCCCTCGATTATACAAGCAGCCGAAGAAGCCAAAGTAGAACACTACTACATCGAAGACGAAAGCGACCGCTCCGAGGTCCAGGTCCCCCAAAGCATCACCTACCTGGAACAGGCGGAGCTCCCCAACACCCTCACCGAAAAGGAAAAGAAAGAAGGCTGGAAGCTCCTTTTCGACGGCAAGACCAACAAGGGGTGGGTAGGCGCGCATATGGACGCGTTCCCCACCAAAACCGGCGGCTGGATCGTCCAGGACGGGATGATGACCATCCAGAACTCGGGTGGGGAAGAAGCCAAGAACGTCGGCGATATCGTGACCACCGACGAATACGGCGCCTTCGACCTGAGCTTCCAGTTCCGCACGAGCCGGGGCTGTAACAGCGGCGTCAAGTACTTCGTCACCCTCAAGGAACAAACCGGCGGCTCCGCCATCGGTCTCGAATACCAGATCCTCGACGATTCCGTACACCCCGATGCCAAGCTTGGCCGCAACGGCGACCGCACCCTGGCGTCGCTCTACGACCTGATCCCCGCCAACAAGCCGCAGAGCTGCCTCCGCCCGATCGGCGCCTGGAACACCGGCCGTATCGTTGTGTATCCCGACAACCACGTCGAGCATTGGCTCAACGGCGTCATGGTCCTTTCCTACGTCCGCAAGTCGAAGGAATACGAAGACCTCGTCGCCATCAGCAAGTACAAGGTATGGGACCACTTCGGCGAAGCCGACAAGGGACACATCCTGCTCCAGGACCACGGTTTCCACGTGGATTTCCGGAGTATCAAAATCAAGGTCCTGAAATAACACGCCCCGCGCGCCCGCGGACAACGGGTGTATCAAAAGCGAACGCTTTCCGTCGCATAAGGCCATGAATTTCAGCGAGAACGCTTTCGGCACTGCTTTCGCTGCGGAGCAGCAAACCTCCTTTGCATGCTCCGCAGCTACTTCAAGACCGCCCTGCGCTTCCTGAACAAAAACCGCTTCTTTAGCGGTATCAATATCTTCGGGCTTACCGCCGGCACCCTATGTTGTCTGTACATCGTCCTGTACGTGGTCGACCAGTACAGCTACGACCGGCACCACAAGGGAGGCGAAAATATTTACCGGGTAGACCAATTGTCGACCCGGCTGCAAACGGGAGAGACGGAAAAGCATGCGACCACTTCCGCGCCGATCGTGACGGCCATGAAGCAAAATTTTCCGGAGATAGAACAATACACACGGGTAATTCCTTATATCGGGGCGTCCACCCAGCTCCTGCATTATGGTCAAAAGGTGATCACCGAAAAATCGGCCGTCCTCGTCGACTCCACCTTCTTTGACGTCTTCACCTACCATTTCCAGGAGGGCAACGCGGCCACCGCCCTCTCCAGACCGTACTCCGCCGTACTGACACGGAACCTGTCCGACCGGCTTTTCGGGAAGGAAGACCCCGTCGGTAAGACGATAACCGTCGAGAACATCTATGGCAAAACCGACTACATCGTCCGAGCGATCATCGACGAAAGCCTGGGCAAATCCGTCGTGAACCCGCAAATCCTCGTCAACCTGACCGGTAGCTCGCTCGGGGGAGACGCTTTGACCTCGACGGTGTGGACCCGGAACAACTACCTCGGCTCTTTTGTCCGGCTCAGACCCGGCACCGATCCTGACGTCCTGGAAAAAAAGCTGCCCTCGCTTGTCAACCGGGAAGCCGCCGCCCAGTACAAGCAATTCAATATGACGGCCACGCTACACCTCCAGCCATTGACCACGGTGCACACCTCACCCGAATGGAAAGGCCTGGATCTCGTAAAGCCCATCAACCCCGTTTTCCTGAATATCCTGCTGTTGATCGCCTTCCTGATCCAGCTCATCGCCTGTATCAACTTCATGAACCTGTCCACCGCCCGCGCCTCCAAACGCGCCAGGGAGGTCGGCGTGCGTAAGGTGATCGGCGCGGGTAGGGGAGACCTGGTCCGCCAGTTCCTCGGCGAATCGTATATGTTGTCCGTCCTCGGCGTGCTCCTGTCCGTACCCTTGCTGATCCTGCTGCTGCCCTACCTCAACGGCATCACCGGCGCCTCGGTCGACACCGGTCTGCTGGCCAGTCCCCGTCTTTGGGGATTGCTCCTGGCGCTGATGGCCGTTACCGGCCTGGTGGCGGGCAGCTACCCGGCGTTCTATCTTTCCGCTTTCCAGGCGATCAAGGTCATCAAGGGCAACTTCACCAGCCATATCTCCGCCGCCGGTATCCGCCGGTCGCTTGTCGTTTTCCAGTTCGTCCTTTCCATCGTGCTGGTCACCGGTATCGTCGTGATCTACAGCCAGCTCAACTATATCAAGAACAAGGACCTCGGTTTTGACAAAGAACAGAAGATCGTCCTTTCGATCCAGGGGATCGACCCGGACGAGCGCGTTGCCGCGTTTTTGGGCGAGCTCCGCAACGTCGCCGGCGTGCAGGCCGTTACCAACAGCAGCCACTATCTGAGCAGCGGCGCGCCGTTTTTCTCCAATCACTTTTTCCTCCGCGGACAGAGCGACGCGGACCAGCTCTACACCAATTTCGCCATTTCCGATGAGTACTTCGTCAGGGTCAACGGCCTCCACCTGGTCAGCGGCCGCGACTTCGACGCCATCGATTCGAGCAAGTGCCTGATCAACGAGCACTACGCGCGCCAGCTGGGTCTCACCCCCGCCACCGCCGTCGGTGTGCACATTTACGACGACCAGAAAAGGGAGGTCGAGATCGTGGGGGTGATGAAAGACTTCAACTATAACGCCCTCTACGACAACATCGAGAACTTCATGGTCTGGAAACAACAGCCCATCGATTCCCGCTGGCCCATCATCGTGTTGAACGCGAAGACCAGCGACTACCACACGCTACTGGCCATCGTCGAAAGGTTGTGGAAGCATTACGTCCCCGGCGAACCCTTTACCTACACGTTTATGGACCAGGCCGTCCAAAGTCTCTACCAGACCGAGATATCCCTTTCACACATCATCAACGCCTTCACCCTGATGGCGATCCTGATCTCCTGTCTCGGCCTCTTCGGCCTGGCGGCCTTCAGCGCCGAGCAAAGGAGCAAGGAAATAGGCATCCGGAAGGTCCTCGGCGCCTCGGTGACAAACCTCGCCACCCTGCTGTCGCGCGACTTCCTGTTGCTTGTCGCCATTGCCTTCCTGATCGCCGTCCCCGTCTCCTGGTGGGCCATGCACCGCTGGCTCGAGACCTTCGCCTACCGTGTGTCCCTGACCTGGTGGATGTTCGCGCTTTCCGGCGTCCTCTCCGCCTGTATCGCCCTTTTCACCGTGAGCTTCCAAGCCATCCGCGCCGCCCGCGCGAACCCCATCGGGCGCCTCCGCAGCGAATAATGCCCCCCCCCGCGCCGCCGCGCGCCCGCCGCGCAGCCGATCGCCCGCCGCGCAGCCGATCGCCCGCCGCGCGCCCGTCCCGCCGCGGCCCCCCGCTGGCACGCTTTTTTGCGCAACCGGTTGACCCGCTTTTGCTCGGCAAAATCGCGCATATTGCAGGATGCGCACCACTTTCCTGCTCGCCTGCCTCGGCGTTGCCCTGCACGCCGCCGCTCAAAACGATACCACCCGGATACCCCTGGGGGGTAATGCCTGGACGCACAGCGGCCGTATCACAAAGACCGGTCTGGTCGCCGGTTGGAAGGATGCCACCGTGTACTTCCACACCGCGCACACCGGTCAGGTTCACCTGGTGCTCCCCGCCGGCGTCACCGCCATGCTGAACGACGCGGCGCCTCCATTGAACGGCCGCAAGGATTGGACCATCACCGACACCGGTTACCAAAAGGTCACGCTGTCGTCGTCAAACGGCCCTGCCCTACAGGCCCTCTGCATCACCGGCGCCACCGATGCCGCCTTTACCCCCAACGACGAAGGCAACTTCTTCTACTGGGGCCGTCGCGGTCCTTCCGTCCACCTGTCCTATGCGCTCCCGAAGGACGCTCGTATACAATGGTTCTATAACGAGGTGACCGTCCCCGTGGGCCAGGACGTCCAGGGCTCCTACTTCATGGCCGACGGCTTTAACGTGGGTTATTTCGGTATGCAGGTCAATTCCCCTACCGAACGCCACATTCTTTTTTCGGTTTGGAGTCCTTTTAATACGGACGATCCCAAAGCCATCCCTGACAGCCTCCGCATTCGCCTGTTAAGAAAAGGCGACGCCGTCCACGCCGGCGCCTTTGGCAACGAAGGCTCCGGTGGCCAGAGCTACCTCAACTATATGTGGTCGGCCGGCCACACCTATCGCTTCCTGCTCGAAGCCCAACCCGCCGATAGCGACCGCACCGTCTTCACCGCTTGGTTCTATACCCCCGAAGATGGCCGTTGGCGCCTCATCGCCAGCTTCAGCCGCCCCAAGACCCACGCCTGGCTCACCGGCCTCCATTCCTTCCTCGAGAACTTCGACCCCGAAGCGGGCGACAAGACCCGCTATGTCTTGTTCAACCACCAATGGATCGCCGACTCCACCAATCACTGGACCCCGATCCACCGCGCCCGCTTCACCGGCGACAACACCGCCCGCAAGGGCTACCGCCTCGACTACGCCGGCGGCGTGCGGGACGGCGCCTTCTTCCTGAAGAACGCCGGCTTCTTCAGCGACCGCGTACCGTTGGACACCTGGTTCGAGCGCCCCGCGCCCTCCGACGAGGCGCCACCCGCCATCGACTTCGCGAAACTTCCCTAGCCCCTATGATCGACATGCTTTAATACGGGTTCCCGTAATTCCATCCCGTCCATTCCCCACATATTTGCGGGGTATAAAATGAAACAAAATGGATTTCAAGGACGCAATTATACCGATTTGGATGAAAAGAATAAAATGGATGAAAAGCCATTTTTCATTTTCGATCTGAACGACGTCAGGGACAATCAAATCGAAGAATTGAAAAAGTTCCACAAGAACTACTTCAACACGGATACCATCGTATCGACCGCCAGCGAGTTAAAATATGTAAGCCAATTAAAGGCGCTCTTGAATTCAGAGTTCAATAGTCCTTCACAAGATTTTGTAAAACATTTCGCGAAGCACATATATACCGCCGGGATCATTACGCAGAAGATCCTGGATCAATTTACCGAGCTGACAAAGAAGTCGGTTCAGCTTTACATCAATGATCTGATAACGGACAGGTTGAAATTGGCCCTTCAAAAGGAAGAGGCTGACCAGAAGAATGCCATCCCTGCCGAAAATTCAACGGAAACGGAAGAGAAAAATACGATAACCCAAGAGGAAATTGACGCATTCAATATTGTAAAATCCATATTGAGGCGACATGTGCCGTTGAGTAAAATAAAATATAGATACGCGCAATCCTATTTCCCAATAAATTTTGAAGACAACAATAGGAAGCCGATTTGCCGGATTCATATAGGCGGGAGCAAGAAATACATTGGATTATTTAACGAGGATAAGCATGAGACAAAGGTGGAGTTGACCTCACTGGATGATATTTTTAACCATTCGGAGCACTTGATAAGGACCGTAAGTGGATATATTGGGCAAAAGGGGGATCATAGCTCGATCGGAGGAATGGTGGCGGTGAAATAAGGCTCGCTGCCGGGCGTCCAGCGATCCCTTGGAAGCCAGGCGTTCAATACCTATCTTTGGTATGTATGAACATACTCCCCCGATTGCTTTACCTGACCGCGGTCCTCGCCGCCCAAACCGCGACAGCCCAAACCGCGACAGCCCGGCACGACACCATCCCCGGCTACGCCACCCGCATCTCCGGCGAGACCATAGGCTACGGCTCCTACACCCCCATGGCGACCCAGGCCCTGCTCACCCGTGTCAACACCGGCCAGGATACCATCACCTGGGAGACCGAAGCCGTCCCGAAAAATTACAACGGCGACACCGTCTACTTCACCTGGGTA
>NZ_DATJIY010000195.1:0-4937 GCF_035492835.1 Dinghuibacter sp. | reverse complement strand
CGGCGCGGCATGGTCCGCCCCGGGATGGGGACATCCGGAATTCGCTGGCCGATATTTCAAAGGCCCGGAAAATGCTGGGGTATGAACCCCGCATAGACGTACGGACCGGTTTGCGCATCGCCCTGGAATGGTATAAACAATGACAAAGCCCCTGGTAAGCGTCGTCGTCGTGGCGTACAATTCAGCCCGCTATATCCGGGAGACCCTGGACAGCATCCTGGCGCAACGTTATACACCCATGGAATTGATTGTCGCGGACGACGCCTCGACGGACGATACGGTCGCCATCGTCCGGGCGTGGTTGTCCGAACATGGGGACCGGCTCGGCCGGTCGGCGCTCCTCGCCGGCAACGTCAACCTGGGCGTCGCGGGGAATGGCAACCGCGCCCTGGCGGTGGCCAGGGGCGAGTGGCTGAAGCTCATCGCCGCGGACGACGTCCTGGCCCCGAATTGTCTGTCCGATGGTCTGGAGCACGTGGGGGATGACGTTTCGGTCCTGTTTTCGCGGATGCAGCTGATCGACTCCCGGGGCAACGTCACGGGCGAATACCGCTACCCGCGGGCGTTCTTCACCTATCCCGCGGAGAAGCAGCTGAAATGCCTGCTCCACCGGAATTGCCTGGCTGCGCCCACCGCCCTTATCCGGATGACGGACCTGCGCGCGCTCGGCGGTTTCGACGAGGCCTTTCCCATGATGGAAGACCTGCCCCTCTGGATAAGACTCCTGGAGAACGGGAAAAGACTGGCGGGGCTGGAAAAGATAACCGTCCGCTACCGCGTCCACGAGAGTCTCGTGTACCCGGTCATCGGCAAACGCAACTCGCGGTATCAAAAGACCATTGCCGATTTTGATAAGCAGGTACGCGTGCCCCTGGCCAGGCGGTTGTCCCCGTTGCTCTTTGTCACCGTCCGGCTGGACCTGGCGGTCGACTATATCGTCCAACGTCCCTGGTTGTACCGGTTGACGCTACCCGTCCTTTGGCTATGGGCCCGTTGTAGCCCCTACAGGGTGCCCGCCGCAAATCATCCCGCCCATGCCTGAGGTCAGCGTCATACTACCCGTATATAACGTGGCCGGATACATCGGACGCTGCGCGCAATCCCTCTTGGAGCAGACCTTCACCGACTTCGAGCTCATCGTCGTGGACGACGCCAGCAACGACGACTCCATCGGCGTCCTGGAACGCTCGCTGGGCGGCCGGTTACCCTATACTTTGATCACCCACGCGGTGAACAGGGGGCTGTCCGCCGCCCGCAACACTGGGATCGACGCGTCCAGGGGACGTTACCTATACTTCCCCGACAGCGACGATTTCCTGGAGCCAGGGTTGCTATCCTACGCCTGGGAACAAGCGGAAGCGGGTGCGGACGTCGTCGTCTTCGGTTTAAGGAGCGTGCCGGGCAACGACGACATTCCCGGTCTGGAGGGAGTGCGGAGCGGGAAGGAAGCCCTTCGCGCCGTGCTGGAGGGACGGTGTAAGACCTATATCTGTACGCAGTTGTTCCGAAAGACGCTGTTCGATCATATCCGTTTTCCGGAAGGGTACATTTACGAGGACCGGTTTACCACCCCGTACTTGTTCGAAGCCGCCTCACAGGTGGCCTTTGTCCGGCGTGTGTTCTACAACTACCGCCAACGGCCCGGCTCGATCACCAAAACGTTCCACCCGGAAATGGCAAAAAATGTCGCCCGGATCGGGGCGATGGAAACAGACCTGCTGGGCGCGTTTCCGGAATGGAAGACCTCCATAGGCTGGTTTACGTACCGGAATATCTATTCCATGGTGCTGGTGGCCCTCATCCGGGGAGACACCTATGACGCGATACGACCGGTTTGGAAAGAATGCCGGCGGCACGTGCGCTGGAGCGGTTTGTGGGCCTGGTTTTCAGAAGAGCGGAGGCCCGCGGTGGCCCTGGGTATTTTCAACATCAGCCCGCGGTTGTTCTGGACTTGTTGTAAAAACTATTATCGATCCCGGCATCAACTATGAAGGTCATAAAAGTCATCGGCACCCTCGACTTCGGAGGCATTGAAAAGGTCTTCGAGATCACCGCGCGCTACTACGAAGGCGACCGCGCGGATATCGTGTTCCTGTGTCTGGGCAAGGGTGGCGCGGCGGAAAACGCCATACGTGCCCTGGGCTTCCGGGTCCTCGTGTGGCAGGCCCGTACCCGGATACCCTCGGTGGCGTTGATGGTGCGCCTGACCAAATTCTTCCGGGAGGAAAAACCCGCCGTGGTCCATACGACCGGGGCGGAGGCCAATTTCCACGGCATCATCGCCGCCAGGCTTTCCGGGATACCCGTGCGGATCGCGGAAGAGATCGGTATGCCGTCGCACAGCGGGAAGGCCAAGCGCATTTTCAGACTCATATATGGACAGGCCACCGCCGTCATCGCCGTGGCTGGGCTGGTCAGGGATTACCTGGTCAAAAACGGAGAAGCCTCCGCGGCAAAGACAAAGGTGGTCTATAACCCGGTCGACGTTCGGGCGTTTGGCGCACCGGAAAACGACCACCTGGAAACCGGCGCCCCCGCGGTATTCCGGATCATATCCGTCTGCCGGTTGGACCCCATCAAGAACCTCGACCTGCTGGTCCGCGGGATGCATGCGTTAAAAATGCTGCCGCAGCGGACGGAATTATGGCTGGTTGGTGATGGGCCGGAAAGGGCGCGGCTGGAAGCGCTCGTCAGCGAGCTGGGACTTACGGACCGGGTTACCTTCTGGGGTTTCCAACAACGACCGGCGTCCTTTCTGAACCAGGCGTCGCTGTTCGTGCTCCCTTCCTTCTCCGAAGGGATCCCTCTTTCGGTGGCCGAAGCGATGCTCACCGAGACGCCTTGCCTCGTGACCAGGATCGGCGGGGCTCCCGAATTCATCGAAGCCGGAAAGAACGGCTGGTTGCTGGACCCCCGGGACCAGGAAGGATTCGACCGGGAATTGGCGCATATCGCTACCCTCCCGGAAGAGGCCAGGCGTGACGTGGGCAAAAGGGGTAGGGAAACGGCCCTCGAAAAATTCCACCCCGATCGGTATATGCGGGATCTATGGGCGCTGTACCGCGGTGAGGAAAAGATCAGGGTGTTGCATTGTATGGAGACGATCGCCTCGGGCGGCGTGGAACAGCTGCGGTATAACCTCGCTAAATATATAGACGCAAACCGCTTTGAACAGAAGATCGTGTGCACACACGCGGTAGGCGTACTACCCGCCAGGTTCGAGGCGCTGGGCGTAGAGGTCATACCCATCGGGTCGCTGACGTCCCCTTTCCGCCTGGGTCAGTATCGGAAAGTTTTGAAGGTGATCCGCGCGTATAAACCGCACATCGTCCACGGTGCGGTGATAGAAGGCATTACGCTGGGCGCCGTGGCGGGCACGTGGGCCCGGGTACCGGGCATCATTATCGAGGAAACCTCCGATCCGGTGGACCGGAACTGGGGCGGCAACCTCCTGATGAGGATACACGGAAGACTCTCCGACAAGGTCGTAGCCGTTTCCGAGGCGTCGGGAAGGTATATCCGCTCGGTCGTAAAGGTCAAAGAGCCCAAGTTACAGGTCATCATGAACGCGGTGGACAGACCCCTGCGACCCGACGCGGCGGCCACGGAAGCGCTGAAAACGGCGCTGGGTATCCAACCCGGTGACTGGGTAGTCGGCAGCGTCGGTCGTTTGTTCGACGACCACAAGAAGGTGAGCGATCTGCTCAGGGCCACAGCCCTGCTGAAGACGGGTTGCCCCGGTATAAAACTGCTCATCGTCGGCGACGGCAAGGACGCCGGCGCGCTAAAGGCGTTGAGCGGTGAGCTGGGCATCGCCGATAGGGTCGTATTTGCCGGTTATCAGGGCGACACCGCACCCTACTATGCGTGCATGGATATGTTTGCCTTGGCTTCCCAGCGGGAGGCCTTCGGTCTCGTCCTGGTCGAAGCCATGTTCTTCGGGCTGCCTGTAGTGGCGACCGCTGTGGGCGGCGTCCTGGATGTCGTCGTGGATGGCGTCACCGGTCTGCTGGTTGGGAAAAACGACCCTGCCGCGCTCGCGGAGGCCATCCACGCCTTGTACGCGGACCCCGGGCGTAGCGCGGCCCTGGGCCGGGCGGGTCTACGCAGGGCTGAATCCGAATTCGACATCCCCTTGTACATACGGAAGATTTCCGAGCTGTATACGGACCTGGTCCGAAAAAAACGAACCGGTATATGAAGCGACTGTTGTTCATCACCTGGGACGGTCCCCAGGTCAGTTACCTGGAGGGTCTTTTCTTCCCCATACTGGAAGGATTAACCCCCGACTACGTGATCGACGTCGTCCAGTTCACCTGGGGCGACCGGGACAAATCCGACCGCTTGGACGCGTTATTGGCCGCGGCGGGGATGCGGTATACCCGGGTGGACATAAAACCCCGGTCCATCGCTCCTTTGGGCACATGCCTCACCCTCTTGCGGGGGGCATTCGGGCTCAGGTCGTTTATCCGGCCCGCCGACGTCGTCCTGTTCCGGAGCAACAACCCTGGGTTGATGGTCCTGCCCTGGATGAACCGGCGCCGCAAATGGGTATTCGACGCCGACGGCCTGCCCCTCGACGAAAGAGTCGATTTTGGTCGACTGCGCCGCGGAAGTCTTTACTTTCGCTCGATGAAGTGGGTGGAAAGCGTCGCGGTGAAAAAGGCCGACCGGGTCATGGTCAGGTCGATGATGGCGTTACCGGCGCTGACCCATGAGGCGCCAACGGATAAGTTTCACGTAGTGCTCAACGGACGCGACCCCAACCGCTACCGGCTCCCGGAAGCCGGGGAGCGCGCCGCCCTGAGACGGGAGCTCGGCGTGACGGAGGATGAGCTGCTCCTGGTATACTGTGGTTCGCTGGGGGCCCAATATTGTCTGCCGGAAATGATCCGGCTCCTGGAGGCAGTGCGTAAAAGACGACCGGCAAAATTGAT
>NZ_DATJIY010000194.1:0-37117 GCF_035492835.1 Dinghuibacter sp. | reverse complement strand
CCGCCAGGGCCTCTTCGAGCGAATGCCGTTTATAATACTGTTCCATCACCCCTATGGCCACGCTGACCACGGGGGTTTGGGGATAACCGATCTTTCTCAGGTCCTTTCCCCGGATTTGTAATTTTGCCATGATTCTTCCATGTTTTTCAGGATGGCTTTGTCCTTATGCGTGAGGCCGCGCTCTCGCCGCCTCCACCAATATGACTTGCTCCTGGCTTTTAGAATGGCCGGCCGGAGACACTGTCGTTCAATGTCCTTTCCCAACCGGTCGATCTCTGCTTCGAGGGCTTCATCCCTGATCCTGACCTGGGCGATCATGTTCTTTTCGACCCGCAATACGTACCGCCAGGGTTCCGTGAATTCATACCAGCGGTCCTTACGTTTATCCTTGAGATTCCAGGCTTCCTTATATTCGAAGTAAGTCCACTCTTCCCTGGTCAGCTGTAGCCGGCGCATATAATACGTTGGCGGACTCAGGAGTCTTTGCTCCCTTTCCACCCTGATCTTTTTGCGCCTGTACCGCTTTTTCACGGTAAAATCCTTACGGTGACTGTATTGGGTCGTATTGATCTTTTGCAAAATGCCTTCAAAGAATGCAGCCCGGGGGCTGCTGGCCACGTCCTCCCTGAGCACGAAGCTACGTTTCCACCCCCTCATTACCGGGGGGTGCAGCGGCTCCCATCCGAGGGATTGGCGCTTTTTCCAAAGGCTTTTTTGCCGTTTATCCAGCCGGATCATTTGTTTTTCGAAGTCCTTTTGTTTCCGCCTCGTCCGTTGACGGGCGCTTCTTGTGTCCATAATCCTGGTTTGATGATGATAACAGGTTTCTGACTGTCTGAGGATTGGACACGAAATTCTTGAGCATAGCGGTATAGTTTACATGGTGATGAATCGAAAATTTCCGGAGGGTGTATAAACAAAAAACCCCGCAGTTTATGCGGGGCTCAATATCATGCTCGTAGTAGACTTCATGTTATAATGGAGTACTGCATGCCCCGCACGGTCCCGCTGCGTCCAGCCAAAGGCTGACGGCGCCGGGATAGTTTTTAAAAGTGCATTTGCGGGACATTGTTCTTTATATTTGTGCAGCGAAGATATAAAAACTTTTGAAATCGCGCCAACTATGAATAAAAAAATCCTACTGTTTGTAATCCTGCCTGCATTTTGGGCGGGGGCGATGGCTCAAACGCGGCGGGTAGATACCGTGGCGGTGGCCATTCTAGACAAGATGAGCCGTACGATCGGCGACCTGGGCTCCTGCAGCGTCACGGTCAGCGCCAACTACGACGTCGTCAGTCATGAATTGGGGCTCGTCAAACATTCCGATGAAGAACAGGTTTTCCTCCACGGCCCGGACAAGCTGCTGGTTCGTTCCGACGGAGACAAGGGCACGCGGTCGTTCTTTTATGACGGATCGGTGCTCAGCTACTATTCGATGGACAAAAACCAGTACGGGCAGGTTCCCCTGACGGCGAACATCGTGGAAATGATGGACACCGTGAACAAGCTGTACGGGATCGACTTCCCGGTAGCCGATTTCTTCTACCCCACATTTGTCGACGACATCCTTTCGGATGCCAAGACGCTGATCTACCTGGGCACCACGATGGTGAACGGCAAGGAGTGCTTTCACATCGCCGGCGTCGGCAAGGACAAGACCTTTCAGTTCTGGATCCACCACGATGCGTTTTTCCTGCCCGCCAAGGTCGTCATCGTATATAACGAAGGCGGTCAGAACCGCCAGTACGAGGCTTCGCTGAATGACTGGCAGGTCAACCCCAACCTGCCCGACGCCATTTTCGACTTCACGGCGCCGCCCCGGGCGACGAAAATCAAGATGGTTGCGCTGAATACACGCGGCAAGCGCCCCGGGAAAAGCTCCGAGAAAAAATAAGTTTCACCGCTTAACGTTAAACTATCATGAAAATTCAGACCTCACTATTTATAGTTCTTGCATGGGCGGGTACCGCTCACGCGCAACGTTTCGGGCACCAAAGCCCGCCTCCCCGCCCGGCGCCCGCTTTTCACCCGGCCCCGGCGCCGCGCCCCATGGCTCCCGCACCCCGTCCCGTTGCCCCAACGATCAACGGCGGTGTCCGTAATTACGGAAACCACGACTTCGGACACCCGCCGGCCATGCCGGTGCGCGTCGAGGCACGCCCGGCGACCCGCGTCCCCGTTCCTGAAAGCAGGGGCAGGGGCTACGCGGCTCCCGTCAATGTTTACCACGGCGGCGGGTACCGGGTACACCCCTACTATTACCATCCCTATCACCCGTATATCTGGGGACCGCACTGGCATCCGTTCGGCTTTTTCCTGCCGTTCCTGCCGGCCGACGCGTTCTACTTTACCTATTCCAACCAGCCGTACTACTACGACGACGGCGTTTACTACGAGCCTTCCAACGGCGGCTATACGGCGGTATCGCCACCCGCGGGAGCTACGGTAAGCTCCCTGCCCGAGGGTTTCGAGACGACACAGGTCGGTGACGACACCTACTATTATTACGGGGGTGTTTTCTATGTGCAAACAGACCAGGGCTACCAGGTCGTTCCTGCCCCCGTCGGCGCCGTGGTCAGCGAGCTGCCCGAGGGCGCGCAGCAACAAACCGACGCCAGCGGCCAAACCTATTTTGTCGTCAACAACACGGCGTTTGCGCCCATATCCCAGGACGGACAGGACGCGTACGAAGTGATCCAACCCGGGAATTGACCGATATTAAAAGCCAGTTCGCCGACGCCGTTAAACGGGAACATCGCGCCAAAGTCCCTTCTATATGAAGGGACTTTTTTTTGCGGCAGCCGCAGCGGCCGTCGCCGTACTCGCCGGCTGCGCCCAGGGCAGCGCGCCGCAAGGGCATTTTCAATCCACCCCGGTAGCCGCCGACGGACGCGCGGACGACTGGGCGCAACCCCTCCGTTTTACCAATCCCCGCCACACGTTGTCCTTCAACATAACCAATGACAACAAGAACTTATACATTGTCGTCATGACCCGGGACAGCCGCATGCAGCAACGCATCCTCCGGGCGGGGATGGACGTGTTCTTCGATCCCGGCGGCAAACAGGACCGGCATATCGACCTCTCCTATCCCGAAAGCAACGGGGACTCCGCGGTGTTCAATACGTCCGGATTCCTGATCATCGAAAACGGGCAGTTCGACAGCCGCGACCCGCATACGCCCCTGAAGGTGGCGCTGACGCACCCCGGCGATAGCTTATTGGTGTACGAGGCGATCGTGCCGTTGTATACCGTGCTCAAACGCGGCGGGCTCGACAGCAAAACGCTCCGGCGCGACTTTAGTGTGGGGATCGTGGTCGGCACCTTACCCGGTGAGCAACAGCAGCGTCAGCGGCAAGGCGGGGGCGGCGGTATGCGACCGCATATGGGCATGGGGATGGGAATGGGTGGCCTGCGCGGCGGCTTTGGCGGCGGCGGATACGGCGGCGGCGGCAACCGTGGCGGTCAGCCAACGCAGGCGTCACAGAACGAATCCAACTGGTATACCTTCCGTTTCGCCGACAAGGCGTCCTAGCGCCGCATCCCCATCTTTCTCAGGTGGGCGACGTGGGACGCGACGGCGAGGCTCATACGGCGGTGCTCGATGTAGGGCACACCCAGGTCCAGGCACGTCTGACGGATGATCCGCCCGATCGCCGGGTAGTGGACGTGGGATACCTTGGGAAAAAGGTGGTGCTCGATCTGGAAGTTCAGCCCGCCGAGACACCAGGTAATGAACCGGTTCTTAGTGGCGAAATTGGCGGTGGTCTTGAGCTGTGAAAGCGCCCATTCGTCCTCGACCCGGCCGGCCGGCTGGAGGGGCACGGGGAATTCGGTTTCTTCAACGGTATGCGCCAATTGAAAGACGATGCTCAAGGTAAACCCGGCCACGCTGGCCAGGATCAGGTAACCCACCAGCCACGGTATAACCCCGCAACAGTACATTGGCAGCAGGATAAATACAAAGGGGTAGATTCCCTTGAAACCCCAGAACAGCAAATGATCGCGGAACCGGATCGGCTTCAGGGGCACGGAACCCACGCGGCGGGTGAAATATTTCTTGTAGTCCGTATAGAATATCCAAAAGAAATAAAGCAAGGCATACAGCGCCCAGAAATACAGGTGCTGGTAACGGTGCATCTTCAATCGCTTTTGCGTCTCGCAAAGCCGCAGAAAAGGCCGGGCGTCGATGTCGTCGTCCACGCCGTCGATATTGGTAAATGCATGGTGGACCATGTTGTGCTTCACGTTCCACATAAAGCTGCTGGCGCCCATGAAGTCCAGGGTCCGGGCCGCCAGGCGGTTGACCCAATGGCGCCGGCTAAAGCTCCCGTGGGCGCCGTCGTGCATCACGTTAAAACCGATAAACGCCGTCAGCAATCCGAGCAGGACGCATTCCAACAGGGCAATGGCGATATGCGGGGTAAAAAAAACGAGGTGCGTATAGAGACCGGCGTACCCAATCAGCAGGATGGCGCACTTGAGGTATAGCTTGGCGTTGCCGGTTGGTTTGACCTTTGTCTGCTCGAAATATTCGTTCACTTTTTTCTTGAGGACCGTATGCAGGGACGGAGCGCCATATTTGGGGATGTTCATGAAACCGTTTTTGGACCAGGCATGAGCTGCGGGGTTCACGCAAGGTATGCCTATTCGGCCGGTATTGCCGCTATTTAACAAAGACCTGTGAAATTTGCAAAACCGCCTGCGGCAGCCGTTCACCCACCGTGTCGGCCGCGGGCCAGCCATCGGCGTCCCAGCGGAGCGGATTTACCCTCAGTAGGCTGATACCGTGCTGATTGGCGTCGTAGGCGTGGTACAAAATATAGTCCTGGCCATCGAAGGTGACCACCGCGTTGTGACCCGCGCCGTGCCAGCGTTCGTCCGGTCCCACCACGGGCGTTCCGCCGCCCGCGATCATCGGTACCCCCGCGCGGTCGGTGTATGGTCCATAGATCGCGCGCGCGCGTCCCACCACGACGCGGTAGTTGCTCGCCGCGCCGCGGCAACAATAATCGAACGATACGAAAAGGTAATACCAGCCGTCGTGGCGAAAGATAAAGGGGGCTTCGATCGCTCCCTCTCCCGCCAGGGTGTCGGGCTCGCCGGACTTCCGCGGTCGCGAGGCCACGGTGTACCAGGGGCCGGCGGGGCCATTCAGATCGGCCTGCAGGCGAACCAGTTTTATCCCGTTCCAGAACGACCCGAACACCAACCAGGGCGCGCCCGCGCTGTCCACCGCCAGGTTGGGGTCGATGGCATTCCATTCGTCCCGGCCGGGTATGGAATGGATCACCATGCCCTTGTCCTCCCAGCGGCCGCCGGGGTGAAGCGTGGTATTGACGGCGAGGCCTATGCAGGAGTTGTTTTTACCGAAGGTGGACACCGCGTAGAACAAACAAAACCGGCCCTGGTAAAAGGAAATGTCCGGCGCCCATATATGCCCCCGGAAACCGGGCACCGACTGCACGGCCCAGGCGGGGGGTGTGGCGAACACCGGACTTTCCTTGTGCCAGCGGAGCCGGTCGGGCGAGGACCACACGGTGATGCCCATACCGGTGCAAAAGACATAGTACGTGCTGTCCTGGCGGATCATCACGGGGTCGTGCACGGGGACCCCGACGGGCGCCTGCGCCGAGGCGCGCAGTGCGAAGAGCAGGAGCGCTATCAATCCTTTTTTCCCCATACAGCGGTGCCGGTATTATTGAGTCCAGTGAAGATAATTGTGGAGCGCTTATTCTCCCAATCGCGACCGGATTGCACCAGCAGCGTATCGGTGCGCCCACCCGACCAGCGCAGCGTCAGCCATGGCCCCGCGTAGGTCCACGTGTCGGCGACAGACCCGTTAAAGGTGCCGTCGGCAGACAGCGTCAGCGGCACGGAGTTTTGAAAGTCGGGGGACACCTGCTCCGAAGCATACCCCGGTACGACCTGGTAGCCGAGGTCGATCTGCTCCCAGGTTCCCGCCAGCGACGCGACCGGGACAGTATCGTTCGGCTCCCACGCGTAGCGTTCCGGTGACGCGACCGGCCAGCCGCCGGGGGTGAAGAACAGCTTCCGGACGTGCAGGTCCATATAGTTGTAGTCCACGCCGGGGCGACCCTGGTGTGCGATAAAATACTGCCCGTTGCCGTCGGAGAAAACGGTACAGTGCGCGGTACCCTGCCACCCGCCGTGGCCGTTGAAGCGGTAGGGTGCGACGATCATCGGGGTGTGGTCGACATTGGTATTGATGTCCTGGCCCGCGTAGTCGTAGAACGGCCCCTGCGGGTTTACGCCCCAGGCGGCGCGGACATTGTATTTGGTGGTGAGCCAGTCGTAGGCGATGAACAGGTAGTAACGGCTGCGCGTAGCGTCATAGATGACTTCCGAGCCCTCGATGTTGCCGTTGTACTGTCCGTTGGTAAAACCGCGGTTGGCGATCCGCTTGCCGTTGGCGCCCGGCGTCAGCGCCAGCCCCGTCGTGGGGTTCAGCTGGAGCGCGTAGATGCCGTCGAACGCGGAACCGTAATACATCCATTCATCGCCAGACGGCGTCACGACGACGGTAGGGTCGATGGCGTTGGTGATGGTGGAGCCCGCGGTCGATCCGACCACGACGCCCCGCTCCTGCCACGGCCCCGAAGGGGAGGATGCCACCGCCAGCCCGATAACGCTCAGACGGGCGGTGGCCGAGGCCAGCGAATAGTACAACCGGTATTCGCTCCCCACTTGCAGGATATAGGGTGCCCACAACGCCTGGTTGGGGACGCCGCCGTTGTTGGTGATAAAGGCCGCGCCCGCGGACGGCAGCGCGTCGAACACCCAGCCCTTGAAGGTCCACTGCACCAGGTCCGGCGACGTGCGCACCTGTATGCCGGGCCGCACGGTCAATCCATAGGCGACGTCCGTCGAATAGCAATAGTACGTGTTGCCGAACTTCTTGATCGACGGGTCATGGACGTTGTACGGGCCCCATTCAGGGTAGTCGTTGAACGGGACGACATCGGCGTAGGTGTCTTCGATGGAGTTTATGTCGAAGGGCTTCGGGGATGTCGTGGTCGTGTCCACCGGTGGCGGCGTGGGCGCAGACGGGTGCGCGCGCGAGCAGGATACCAACAGCAATATCAGCAGGACCTTTCTCACCAACCCTTATTTTGCAACACCCCCGGATTCGCCTCTATCTCCGCCAGCGGTATCGGCATATATTCCCTACCCGGCGTATACGTCTTGAACTCCGGGTCGCGGGCTTGCAGCCACGCCAGCTTCGTGGGGTCCTGGAGCCAGCCCCACCGGCGGATGTCGTCGAAGCGTTTGCCTTCCAGGCCGAACTCCAGGAAGCGCTCGTGAGCAAGCTGGTCCCGCATCTGGTCCTGGGTCATGTTGGGTCTTACCGTCGCCAGGTCGGCCAGCCCCACACGGGCGCGGACCTGCTGGATATAGGGATAGGCCGCGGCGGTGCTCCCCTGTTCGTTGAGGCATTCGGCGTACATCAGCAGGACGTCCGCGTACCGCATCAGCCGGGAGTTGATCCCGGAGGCGAATTGCCAGGTGAATTCGGCGTTGACAAAACCGTCGTTCTCGTACTTCCGGCAAAACACTTCCGAATCGGCGGTGCCGTAGGTTGCCTGGAAAGACGCGCCATAGACGGTCATCGTCGGTGTATTGTAGAACATCGTCGCGTACAGCCGGGGATCGACCTGGCCGCCCGCCGTCGGCTCCAGGAGGAAGTCGTAGTAGAGCGCTTTGGTGGGCTGTACGTCGCAATAGGCGAAGTTGCGCGGCCCGAAGGTGATCGCGCGGGCCTCGTATTTCGCCCAGTCCGATTGCGGGTCTCCGGGTCCCCAACCCTGGGTGGTGCCGCCCACCGAACGGGAGAACTGCACCTCGAAGATGGACTCGCTGTTGTTTTCGTCCTGCTCGGTGAAATTATCGTGGTAGTTCGGCACCAGGGAGTATACGCCCAGGTCGATCACGGCCTTGAACTGGGTCGCCGCGGCGTCGAATTGCCTGGTGAACAGGAGCGTCTTCCCCAGGTAGGCCAGGGCCGCGCCTTTGGTCGCCCGGCCGAACTGGTTGGCGTCGGCGCCGGTGACGTTGGCGTAGGACACGGGGAGGAGCGTCGCCGCTTTGGTAAAGTCGCTGATCACCTGCATCCACACCGAGTCCTGGGAGACCTGGTGCGCGTAGTAATCCGCAGAGGACTGGGCGATCGTGAGTGGCATCGGCACGTTCTGATAGATGTCGGCCAGGTGGAAGTAGTACAAGCCTCGCAGGAAATAGGCCTGACCCAGGACGCGGTCCTTGAGCGCCGTGTCCATGTCGATCGCGGGCACCTGCTCGATCACCTGGTTGGCCCGGAAGACGCCCTGGTAATAGGCGGTAAAGGGCGCCGAGGCGGCGAACCCATCCACGTTTTCGGCGAACTTGCCGCAATTGTAGATCTGGTCCCACGGGCTGTTGCTGGTGGCGTCGTCGCCCCGGGTGTTGATGATGACGTGCGTGAAGCGCATATAGGAGCCGTCGAGCATCAGGCTGCCATAGACGGAGTTGACGGCGTCGAGGGCGTCAGTGGCGGTTTTCCAGAACGTTTCCGCCGTTTGCTGGTTGGGGTTCGTCTGCGTTAGCTGCTTGGTGCATCCAAAGCAAAGAACGAGGCATAATATTAAAACACGTTTCATAGTATTATTTTTTAGAAGCCAACTTGTACCCCGACCATAACCGTCCGGGGATTCGGGAATGAACCGTAGTCGAAGCCGCGGCTGAACAAACCGTCGCTGATGATGTCGGGGTCATAGCCCTGGTATTTGGTGAGCGTCCAGAGGTTCTGACCGGAGAGATAGATCCGCGCGGCCTTGATGATGCGGGTGCGGGTGAGCGCGCCGGAAGGCACGGTGTACCCCAGCTGCGCATTTTGCAGGCGCGCATAGCCGCCGCTTTGCACCCAGCGGTTGGAGGCCCGGTCGTTGCCGTTCGGGTCGCCGATGATGGGCCGGGGCACGTTGGTGTTGGTGTTGGCGGGCGTCCAGTAGTTGAGCTCGTCGATATAGTGGTTGGTGTACTGACCCGCCATGAGCGTCTGGTACAAACCGTTCACGATCTTGTTGCCTTCGTTGCCCTGGAAAAAGATCGAAAAGTCAAAGCTCTTCCAGCCGAGGTTTACGTTGAGCCCGTAGTACAGCTTCGGGATGGCGCTGCCGAGGTATTGCTGGTCGTTGGCGTCGATCACGCCGTCGCCGTTGATGTCCTTGAACTTCAGGTCGCCGGGAGCGGAGTTGGGCTGGGTGGCGTGTTTGGCGATGTCGGAGGCGTTCTGGAAGATGCCTTCGGTGACATAGCCATAGATCTCGCCGACCTCGTGACCGACTTCCGTCTTGCTTTCGGCGCCATAGATGGGGTCGTTGGTCCCGCCGAGCTTGAGCACCTTGTTGTGGAGCGTGTGCGCGTTGGCGTTGATACCGAGCGATACGGCGCCGATGCGCTTCTTGTACCCCAGGGTGAACTCGAGCCCCGAGTTGCGGAGCGACGCCGCGTTCACATAAGGCGTATTGGTCGCGCCCACCGAGAGCGGGATGGGCGGCTGCGCGATCAGGTCCTTGGACGTATTGACAAAATACTCCGCGGTAAAGTCCAGCGATTTGAAGAACGTCAGGTCGAGGGCGACCGACGACGTGACCTTGGTTTCCCATTTGATCGTCGGGTCGGCGACCTGCGTCTGGATCGACCCCGGCGCCAGCGCCTGGTCGGGACCGGCGTTGGGCACGGTGGCGAACAGGTAGTTCGCGTTGGAGTTGATGTACGCGGTAAAGGCATAGTCGGACGGGAAGTTCTGGTTCCCGGTGGTACCGTATCCGCCCCTCAGCTTGGCGAAGTCGATAAACTTGGGCAGGTGGATGAACTTTTCGTTGGAGATGTTCCAGGCGCCGGCCACGGAGGAGAAGTTACCCCAACGGTTCAGCGGGCTGAACTTCGACGACCCGTCCCGGCGGAAGTTGACCGTTACCAGGTAGCGCTGGTCGTAGTCGTAGTTGAGGCGGCCCAGGTAACCCGTCTGGGTTGCCGTTTGCTCCCCGCTCTGGACCGACGCCGTCGTCGGGTCTCCCGTGCCAAAGGAATAGAAGTAGGGCGGGTTGAAGCCGGATTCGATGCCTTCCAGGAATTGCTGGTCGTCCTTTTCGAAGGTCTGACCGGCGAGCAGGTCGAGCGTGTGCCGGCCCGCTTCGAGGTGATAGGACAGCGTGTTCTCGAGCAGTCCCGTGTACTGCGTGCCCCGGGTATCCGTCATGTACGCGATCGTATTGAGGTAATACCAGCCGAGGTCGTACTGGGGCTCGAAAAAGAAGTCCCGGGTATCCGTCCAGTCATAGACCAGGTTCATTTTATAGCGCAGGTTCCGCAACGGTTCGATGGCCGCCCAGGCATTGCCCAGGAAGCGGTTCCTGTTGCTGTAGTTGTCGAGGAGGTTGTTCATCCCGACGATGTTCAGGACGATCGCCTTTTGGGTGATCTGGTTGGTGCCCCCAAAGCCGCCCAGCCGGCTGGTGTCGTATACGGGTACCGTGGGGATGGCGCGGTCCAGGTCCACGATCTCGTTGCCGATGTTGGGATGGAGGTGCGGGTACGTCAGGTCCTGTTTGTGCGATTGGGTATAGCTGGCCCTGGCGCCAAAGGACAGGATACCCGCCTTGCTTTCCACGTCGGCGTTGAAGTTATAGCGGTTGTACTTCGGTTCCCCGGGACCGCCGCGCACCGTGGCGGTCTGGTCGAAGTAATTCAGCGACACGTTGTAGGTGGTGTTCAATCCGCCCCCCGAAAAATTGACGTCGTGGTTCTGGATGATTCCGGTCTTGAAGGCGGCGTCCTGCCAGTTCGTGTTGGTGGTGGAGATGTAATCGGGTGACGACGGATCGTTGGCGGGTGCCAGCGGCAGCCCCGCGTTGGTTTCGGCGGCGTCGGTGATTTTCTGGTACTGCGCCCGGTCTGTCAGCGGCAGTTTCTTTGGGATATTCTGGGAGCCGAAGTAACCGTTGTAGTGGAGCTGGAGCGGACCGGACTTCCCCTTTTTGGTGGTGATGATGATCACCCCCGCGGCGGCCCGCGACCCGTAGATCGCCCCGGCGGAAGCGTCCTTGAGCACCTGGATGCTCTCGATGTCGTCGATCGGGAAGTCGTAGGGCGCCTCGTTGATGATGGGCACCCCGTCGATCACGAACAGCGGATTGTTGTCGTTCAGACTGCTCACCCCCCTGATTTTGATGTTGACAAAACCGCCGGGTTCCCCCGACCCCTGGACGGTCACCCCGGCCACCTGACCCTGCAGGCTGCGGGCGACGTCATAGGTCGCGTTCTTTTTAACATCGTCAGGGTTGGCGATACCCACCGAGCCGGTCAGGTCCTTTTTCTTTACCGCCACGTAGCCCACGACGACGATGTCGTTCAGGCTCGTCATCGTCTGGGATAGTTTTACCACCAGGGAGACCGTTGTACCCGGCTTGAGGTGATAGCCCGACAGGGTCTGGGCCTCATACCCCACGTTGGTGAAGGTAAAATTGTACTCTCCGCTCGATGGTAATTTGGGAAAAACGAAGACGCCTTCCGCGTCGGTTTGCGCGCCGGCGGAGAAGTTGTTACGCGTATTGCGGGCGATCACGCTGACCCCCGGGAGCGCTTCTCCCTTTTCGTTCTGGACGATGCCCTTGACGTCCGTGAGCTTTTCCTGGGCGCCCGCCGTCAGTGCGGCAAGCGTCAGCAGCAGGCATAGCCATCCTTTTTTCATATGTGCAAGTCGTGTTTTGGTTGGGACGCGGGTATCCTGCCCCGCTTTTTGGCGGAGCCTTTACCCTGGTCCTATGTATTAATGGGATTTCCTTTTGACGATATACGTATTGTCCTGTTTGCGGATCGTGAGCCCGTTGAGCAGCGCGATGTCCCGCATGATCTCTTCCAACGAATCGGTCTTTTCAAATTTCGCGATAAAATACAGCCCTTTCACTTCACTGTCGTTATACACAATCTTTACGTCGTACATCTCGCTCAGCTGGTCGAACACCTGCGCCAGCGACTGGTTGTTGAACATGTACCAGTCGGGAACGCCAGGGGTCGATGGTTTCGCGGCGTCTTTTCTTTTCGGTTCTCTGATTGTGGCGAGCATGCTTTGTTTGTTGTACCAGAGCTCCTGGCCGGGGTGCATCACG
Source organism: Dinghuibacter sp. (assembly GCF_035492835.1). Taxonomy (NCBI): domain Bacteria; kingdom Pseudomonadati; phylum Bacteroidota; class Chitinophagia; order Chitinophagales; family Chitinophagaceae; genus Dinghuibacter; species Dinghuibacter sp. The sequence goes on along the minus strand of NZ_DATJIY010000194.1, from coordinate 24,947 downwards.
ACGTCTGTCGCCGCCCCCGTCCTTCGCTCGCTTGCCGTGTCCACCGATACGCGGACTTTGCCGGTGTGCAACGCCACCCTTATATAGGGCGCCTTTTCGTAGGCCTCGACCGTAAAGGACGTCCCCAGCACCGTCGTCACCAGCGCTCCGCTATATACCTGCATCGGGTGGGCCGGGTCCTGCGCCGCGTCGAAGGACGCCTCGCCTTCCAGGTACACGATCCGCCGCCCGCCCCTCGCAAAGGGCTCCTGGTAGCGGATTTCGCTGCCGGGCTGGAGGTCGACGGTGGTGCCGTCTTCCATAAAGAGGCGGCGGCTGGTCCTGCCCTCGTTGAATTGCCGCTGGAGCACGCTCGCCACCGGGGCCGCCGGTCGATCGCTCCTTGCACGACCCGTCCAGAGCTTCCACCCGATCGCCGCCACGAGCAGGATGCCGGCGGCCACCGTCAGTTGGCGCCATGGCCGTCCGGCGGTCGTTTGGCGTATCCTTTTCCACCAGCGGCCGACCTGCTCCTGTCCGGGATCGGCCACCGGCTCGAATGCCTCCCATTCCTCCAGCGTCAAATACTGATCCCAGGCCTCCGGGTACCGGGTGAACCAGGCCCTTAGCTGCGCCTTTTCTTCCTCCGTACACGCGCCTTGAAGGAATCGCCTGACCAGGTCGGGTGTGAGCATATGGTAGACTACGTTTGAGCGCGGGGGGGACCCCTAGTCGTTGCTAAAAATTGTTGTCGCGGGTCGCGCGCCGCGGGTGGTCGCGGGTCGCCTACAGGAACGGGATATTGTGTCGCAATTGCTTGAGCGCCTGCGCGATGTGATTCTCCACGGTGCGCACGGAGATGGACAGGTCGTCGGCGATCTCCTTATAGGACATGCCCTTGAAACGGCTCATGGCGAATACCCGCTGGCGGACGCTGGGCATGTCGCGGACCACTTGCTGAATGCGTTCGGCGAGCTCCTTTTCCTCGAGCCGTTCCACGGCGGTTTCCGTTGCCGGCGCGCCGTTGATAAGGCGCGCCCGGACCGCTTCTTTGCGCAGCTGATCGATCAAGGTCGTTTTCGCGACGCGGAAAACCTGTGCGGACAAAGGAGTCGCCGGGTCCAGGCTTTCGCGGTAGCGCCATAATTTGATAAAGGAAAGCTGCACCACCTCCTCCGCCATATAGGACGAATGCGTTTTGTGCAGGATATACCCGTACACCTTTGGGTGAAAGGCATGGAAGACCGCCTCAAAGGCAAAGCGGTTCCCCGTCTGTAGCGCAGCAATCGTTTGGGTGTCCGACACGGAATGGCGGTTGATGTCGAACCCAAATTAATAAATTAATGTCGAAACTACACTTATTTGTGGCCCTTATAGAATTCCTCGCGCTGGTCGTCCTCGTCATCCAGGAGCGCTCCCTGGTGGACCTTTGTCCAGTCGAAGTTCCGGTGGTAGCGGTCGAGGGCCTTTTGGGGGTCGAAAACACGGGTATCGGAGGGAACCGCCATGTAGGGCGTGTAGTCGGGCGTATCGGTAAAGCAATCCGACAAAAGCGAGGCAGTCAGGTCGTATTGGTTGACGTACCCCGCCCCGGTGAGGTTGTAGATGACCTTAAGCAGGCTCCCGAAATTGGCGTGGGTGTGCGATACATAACCGTGACGGACGTAGGGCCCGATCAGGATCAGGTCGGACCGGTGGGCGTCGATATGGTCGACCCCGCCCTGGGCGTCGTCCTCGGTGACGATGACCAGCATTTGTTTCCAGTAAGGGGTATGCGACAGGAACTGGATGATGCGACCCAGCGCCAGGTCGTTGTCGGCCTCGTAGGACTGAAGGTAAGGATACCCATCCTTTGGCCGTGGCCCCGCGCCGTGGTCGTTGGGCAGCTGCATCACCAGGAGCCGCGGCAGGGTCTCCTTCCCCTGTAGCCAGCGAAGGGTGTATTCGCGCTCGAACTGGTCCACGCGGAGCTGGTCGGGGATGTTGGTGTTAAACCCGGCATAGGTCCGCGACGTCCTGTCATAGAGGGCTTTGGGCAGGGGAAAAACGACCGGCTGCATCGACCCGAACTTCGTTTCGTTCCATTCTTCCCAAACGCCGGTGTATTCGTTGGCTTCGCCGAAGTTATAAAAGGGGATGTGGTGCCGTTCCATGTTCTCCCAGAGACCGCCGATCTCGTTATAGTCCTCGGGGTCCATGCCGCCCGTGGAGCCGGGGAAGCGGCGGCCCGGCGCGTTGGAAAACGCGTTGAAGGAGCCGCCTTCGGCGGAATTGACCTCCACGTATTCGTTCGGGATGGTGCCCACCATCCAGTGGTGCCCGTGGATGGAAGCGTCGCTGTCGCAATAGAAGTTGTCTCCGAAGGCGAAGGCCTTGGCCAGCCTGAGGTGATTCGGCATGACCAGTGCGTCCTGCACGGCCACGGTTTTGCCGTAGGGCTGGGTGACCGGTATGTGGATGCCGAAGCGGGCGATCGTGGAGTCACCCCTGGCGCCGTCCAGCTGACCCATCACCTCGTCATAGGTACGGTTTTCCTTGGTGATATATACGATGTACTTTATGGGGCTTTGCCGCAGGCCGGGGAGCGGCGGGAGGGGGTTTTTGCCGTCGTCCGCTACCTCGACTTTTTTGTACGTGTTGCTGAGCACTTGCGCCGTGTATGTTTTTAAGGTCTGCCCGTCCGGTACTTTTACCTTTTGGAACGTGCTGAGCTGGATATCGCCTATGTAGGTGCCCTGGGGCGGCTTTACAAAACCCTTGCCGCCGTTGGGCCCGGCGCCATAACCGCGGGCGGAGGTGATGTAGAGGTATTGCTGGTCGTCGGACAGGACGACACGGGTGGTCCCCCAGCCCGTTGGGATCAGCCCCCTGGTCTCCCCGGTTTTTGTGTCCACGACCGCCACGGCGTTGAGCCCCAGCAGGGCTACGTACAACGTCGACTCGTCCTTGCTCAGGCAAAGCCCGAAGGGCATCAGGCCGCGGTAGTGATCCAGCGCGGGGTCGATCTTCAGTGCGATGTCGCCCAGCATCTTGTGCTCCTTGTAGTCGATCACCGAAACGATGTCGTCGGTAGCGTTGGAGACATACGCGTACCGGCTGCCCACCGCGATGGAATTGGGGCTCGCCCCGCCCACGATCTCCGCGCCTTCGACCATCTGCCCGATCTGGAACCCGGTCTTGAAGCGGTCCATGACCGTGTCGGCGTCGAGGTCGATCGTAAATACGCTCATCGCGTCCGGGACGTGGGGGCTGCCCAAACCGGGGATTTTGCGTCCTTTTACCTCCGTGCCCTCTTCCGATTCCTTCGTCACCACGCCATAGGGCGGGAAGTCCAGCATCATCGAGTCCTTGTTGCGCGGCGTCACACCGGGAACCAGCGGATAGGCGTACAACCCGACATTGGCCACCAGGGCTGTTTTCTTATCCGGGCTCAGGGCAATACCAAAAGGAATCCTACCCACTTTTACGCTGGATTTTATCTTTTGTGTTGTCAGGTCTATCCGTACCATGCGGAAGTTGGCCCGGTCGAGCACCAGCAGCTCGCTGCGGCTGCTGTCGATGAGCAGGTCCGAGGTAAAACTGTCCTGGTAGCCGTCGCCATTCAGGCTGATCTCCCCTACCCTTTGCCGGGTTGCCAGGTCCAGGATGACGACGTCGCCCCGGTCGCCCCCGCTCAGGTAGGCGAGTTTCGAGTCCGGGGATATGGCCGCCCCCAGGAAAGCGGCGCCCTTCATGACCGTCGGAATGCGGTGGTCATAGCTGGGGATGCGCGTGACTTGCCGGATGCTGTCCGTGGGGATCAGGCTGATCACCCCATTGTGGAGGACCAGGGCCGTTTTCCCGTCCGGGCTCAGCGCGATGCTAAAGGCGCTGCGCGTGATCCGGACGGTCTCGCCCGCCGGCGTCACGAGACGCCCGCTCGGGAGGACGGTCGCGCCGGAGGGATCGATGTGGCACCATTCGGCGGTCGCGGGGACCTGGAGGACCGTCCGGGCGCCTCCGGCGTTTTGAGCGTTTCCGGCGTTTTGGGCGCGCGCGGCTATGGTCGCCAGGAACGCGGCCGCGCACAACATCAGCTTTGTGTTCATGCGCTGAAGTTGCGAAATCCTTTTAAACAAAATGTTAAGTGACAGTAAACTTTTTGCACATGCCCGTCGCTACGGCATTACGCGTCGGGGGACCCGGGGCCGCCTGGGTCGCGCAAGCGTTTGCGCAGTTCCCGGTTCTCGGCCTGGAGCTCGCGGACGCGCTCCAGCAGGAAATTGATGGCTTCGATACCCTCGAGGTTGATGCCCAGGTCATCGTGAAGCCGGAGGACGCGCTCCAGGTCGGCCAGGTGGTCGATGGCGATCATGACCTGGTCGCCCTCGGTAGCGACCTCCACGAGGCCGTATTCGCCGATAGCCCGCACCAGCGAGAGCTCCACGTGATAATGGGTGCAAAAAACATCCGCTGAAATCCATGTTTGTTGCTCCATACGGTTATTTTTTTAGGTTAGCCAATTGACGGAACAGTTCCTTCTCCTGTTCGCTCAACCCGGTGGGAATGTCCACCTCGAAGGTCACGAACAGGTCGCCGGACTCCCCTTCTTTTTTATATACCGGAAAACCCTTGCCCTTCAAACGGGTTTTGCTCCCGCTCTGGGTCTCGGGCCGTACCTTCAGCTTGACCTTGCCGGTCAGGGTGTCCACGGTGACCTCTCCCCCCAGCACCGCCGTGTACAGGTCGATGTGCACCGTCGACTGGAGGTCGTTGCCGACCCGTTGGAAACGGGGATCGTCGGCGATCACGAAGGTGCAATAAAGGTCCCCGTTCGGTCCCCCGTTCACCCCCGGCGCGCCATACCCCTTCAGCTTGATGACCTGTCCGTTCTCTACCCCCGCGGGTATGGTGATCCGCACGTCCTTGCCGTCTATCGTAATGATCCGTTTGTGCGTGGTGGCGGCCTCTTCGAGGCTTAGGCGTAATTCCGCCTGGTAGTCGCCGCCGCGGAACTTCGCGCTACTACCCGCGCCGCGCCGGCCACCGCCGCCCCCTCCTCCGAAAAGCGATTCGAAGAAGTCGGAATAGTCGCTACCCCCGGCGCCCCCGAACATATCGTTCGGATCGAACTGCGCGCCGCCACCGCCAAATCCGCCACCGCCGAATCCGCCGCCTCCCTGGCGTTGTTGCCGGCGCGCCTCCTCGAACTGGTCGGCGTGCGCCCAGTCCTTCCCGTACTGGTCGTACTTCTTGCGCTTCTCCGGGTCGCTCAACACTTCGTTGGCCTCGTTGATCTGCTGAAATCGCTTGTTGGCTTCCTTATCGTTGGGGTTCAGGTCAGGGTGGTTTTTCCTGGCCAGCTTCCTATAGGCCTTCTTTATATCGTCCTGCGAGGCGTTCTTGTCGAGGCCGAGGATCTTATAGTAGTCGATGAAATCCATAGTGGGGCAAATTTACGAAAATCCGCCGGCGTGTGGAACTGGGGTCCGCCGGCAGGGCTGGCGCGCCTATTGGTTCAGCTCCTGGTATTTGAGGTCGAGATCGATGGGCTGGCCGCGCGACAGGTTTAGCGTTCGCGCCGTGCGGGCGAGGATCGCGTTGCAGCGCTCGAAGGTGTCGACCTTGCGGAGCAGCGGGATATTGAGGTCGAGGACCTGGTTGAAGGCGACGGTGGAATAATAGATTTGGCCGTGGGCGGGTTTGGCGGTGGCGGCGGTGGCGGGGAGGACGTCGAAGGACCAGCGGAGGAAGAGGTGGCCGCCGAGGGCGACGTAAGCCGTCTTTACGTTGATATAAGCGATGTGGGCGTCGTCGCGGAAGTATTTGAGCTCGGAGGTGAGGTAGCCTTTCAGGACGGCGCGTTGCTGGGCCATCGTGAGGGTATCGATGGGCTGATCGAGCGGGATGGGGATCAGCGCCGTTTGAAAAAGGGTGCCGTCGAGCTCCATGAAGTCGTTGTCGGCGATCGAGCGGATGCTATCCGCCCGGACCTGGATCGAGAAGCCGCGGTTGGTGCTGTTGTAGACGATGAGCGCGCCGGTTTTGGTTTTCAGGAGGTTCCGGCCGAATTCCTGCGCGCGCGGGGACTGCGCCAGGAGGCAGAAGGCCATGAGGGTGAGGATGTGCCGCATAGGCGGCGAAATTAAGTAAATTGCCGTGATGAAAAGACCCCCACCCCCCGGGACCGGAGAACAGATTACGTGGAAACAACGGCTTAGGGCACTGCGGAACCTCCCCGCGTTCCTGAAATTGGTTTGGGAGACGAGCCCGTGGATGACGGTCGCGGATATCGGTCTGCGCGTCATCCGATCGGCCATACCGGTGAGCGTTTTGTATGTCGGTAAATTGATCATCGACCTCGTCGTGCTGGCCAGCCGCCACCCGGGGTCGGTGCCCCAGGAAAAGATATGGATGCTGGTCGCCGTGGAGTTCGGGCTGGCGATCGCCTCGGACGGGCTCGGCCGGCTGACCAACCTGTTCGACAGCCTGCTGGGGGACCTCTTTGCCAACCACACCACGGTCCTGATCATGCAGCACGCCGCTACGCTGGACCTGGATCAGTTCGAAGACTCGGAGTTCTACGACAAGCTGGAGCGCGCCCGTCAGCAGACGACCGGGCGTACCATCCTGTTGTCGCAGGTGATGATGCAGCTCCAGGACTTCATCACGATGGGGTTCCTGGCGGTGGGACTGATGGCCTTCAACGTCTGGCTGATCCTGCTCCTTCTGCTGGCGGTTATCCCCGCCTTCCTGGGGGAATCGTATTTCAACGACAAGACCTACCTCCTGATGCGGGAGCAGACGATGGGCCGGCGGGAGATGGATTACATCCGCTACCTGGGCGCCAGCGACGAAACCGCCAAGGAAGTGAAGTTGTTCGATCTGTCCGGTTTTTTTATAAATATCTACCGGGACATGTCCCACCGGTACTACCTCGAATACAAACGCCTGATGACCCAGCGGTCGGTTTGGGGGACGGTGTTTGCGCTGGTCGGGAGCGTCGGTTATTACGCCGCCTATGTATGGATCATCGGGAGGACGCTGACGGGCCACCTCTCCATCGGCGACCTGACCTTCCTGGCCGGTTCGTTCCGCCAGCTGCGCTCGCTCCTCGACGGTATCCTGACGCGCTTTACCAGCGTGTCGCAGGGCGCCATCTACCTGAGCGACCTGTTCGACTTCTTCCAGATCAAACCCCGGATACAACCCGCCATGAACCCGCTCCCTTTTCCGCGACCGATCAAAACCGGATTCACCTTCGAGGACGTGGGGTTCCGCTACAGCTATTCCGAGCGGTGGGCCAACCGCCACCTCAGCTTTACCCTCCACGCCGGCGAAAAACTGGCGCTGGTCGGCGAAAACGGCGCCGGCAAAACGACGCTCGTCAAGCTCCTGGCGCGCCTCTACGACCCGACCGAGGGGCGCATCCTGCTCGACGGCATCGATCTCAAAGAGTACGACCTTACCGACCTCCGGCGCAACATCGGGATCATTTTCCAGGACTACCTCCGCTACCAGATGTCCCTGTTCAAGAACATCGCCGTGGGCAACGTCGAATACCAGGACTCCCCCGAACGGGTCGAACGCGCCGCGCACCAAAGCCTGGCCGGCGAGCTCGTCGAAAAGCTCCCCGGCCGGTACGACCAGCCGCTGGGGCGCCGCTTCAACAACGGCGTCGAGCTCTCCGGCGGCGAATGGCAAAAGGTTGCGCTGGCCCGCGCCTATATGCGCGATGCGCAGCTGCTCATCCTGGACGAACCGACGTCCGCGCTGGACGCCCGCGCGGAGCACGAGGTCTTCCAGCGTTTCGCCGACCTCACCCGCGGGAAAACGGCGGTGCTGATATCGCACCGGTTCTCCACGGTGCGCATGGCGGACCGTATCCTCGTGTTGGATAACGGGCAGCTGCTCGAGATTGGGAGCCACGAGGAATTGCTGGCGAAAAGCGGGCGCTACGCGGAACTGTTCCACCTGCAGGCGGCGGGGTACCGCTAAAGACGCAGTAAAAGGCGGCGGGGATCAGGGAATGTGATCCTTTTTCACCAGCGGAAAAACCAGGTACCGCGTAATCACCCCTCCAATCACGAGCCCCGTCACGATAAACCCGAACAAGGTGGAAAGGGGAAAGTCATAGCAGTCCTGCGGATCCGCTGAAGTGCCAAACCCGCCGACGGCCTTGGTGACGTACAGGAACATAAAACCGGAAATCGTCACCAGCACGGCGAAGACGACCATCAGCGCCATCATGTAGCGGCGGAAGACCCAGCGGGGATCGCGGCGGATCTTCCAGGCGAAGAGGAAGACGGAGGCGCCGAGCAACAACAGCCAGAAAATGGTGAAACACGCAAAGGCGCGCGTGGCCTCGTCCTCGACGGAGCTGCGGTCGAGGTCGGTGATACCCATCTGGCTCCAGCGTTTGCGGACGACCTTGGGGAAGTCGGTGAGACAGGGGTACGCAAACAGGAATTCGTATTGCTCGTATTTGGCGGTGAGGTAGGGCCACGTGAACTTCCAGCCGGTAAAGGGGATGACGGGCTTTCGGACCTTGCGGATGTCGGCGCCATAGACGGTGTCGACCCTCAGGAAGCTCGTCATCAATACCTCCTGCAGGTCGGCGTCGGCGATGTCGTTGTCGAGGGAGCGGATCGCGACGCCCGCCAGACCGGTTTGCCGTATGAAGTCGTATTTGAGACCCAGCGTTTGGGCGTCGTCGAACCAGACGCGCGCCAGCCCGGGTGAATCGACATACGCGCACTGGGTGACCTGGTCAAAACCGGGGGGAGCGGCGTACACCGACCGGATGCGCTCGTAGCCCAGGTACCGGGGAGACGTCTTCTGATAGGTCACGCCAAAGAACGGCAGCATCACGACAAAACGATCGGGGGAAAAACCCGAAACCGTCAACCAGCTTTTGACGCAGGAGGTGAGGTCCTTGCCGCGGGCGCCGGTCAGCGGCGCCAGCGGACCGCCACCGGGGGATTGGGTGAAGTCGATAAAGAACTCGTCGACGTCCTGCTGGAGCAACGGCAGCTTGTATTGGTTCCGTTCATCCGACCGGGGAATAACGAGGTTGACGCGGTAGTTGGCGGCGCCCAGCCGGAGGCTGTCCGACAGCCTGTCCATGAATCCGACCAGGTGCGCGGATACGTCGGCGGTGGCGGGGAGCTGCGGGAAATAGATCGTCAATCCTTTGACGCCCTGCCGGTCGAGCAGCACGTGGATATTCCGGATCAGGTTGGCCTCGGATACCGCCGGGCGCGCAAAAAGCGCGGCTATCTCCGAGGCGTTGTTCGCATAAAGCGTCAGGTAGATATCCGCTCCCGCACGACCCGCCTGCCTCAGGACCGGGTCGGTGTACCAGCGTTGGTAGTCGACCGAACCGGTGGCGCCCTGGAACGTGGCGCCATAGTAATCTACGCCGCTGATGATGGAAAAGGTTTGTTCGGGCAGCGCAGGTTGCGACCACGATGGATACAGCCAGGTCACCTGCGCCGAATGATCGATCCGGCGCACAAAGGTCCTGGACAGCGAGTCGTTCACCTTGAGCGTGTCGCGCTCCATGCCGCCCCTGGCCAGCAGGGTGCGTTTCATCAGTAAATCCGCCGCCACTTCCGGGGATACGGGTTTGGGCGGCTGGAGCATCGGCATGAGCTGGGCGACGAGGTTTTGAAAGTCCCCGCCTTCCGCCAGGTCGACGCTGTCGCCGGGGAGCGCGGACGGCTGTTTGGAGGGCGGCCCGTGTATGGCCGCGGAATCCTTCTTTTCGCTGGCGGCAAGGTCATCGACCCGGTGCGCGAGCACCCTTAGCAACGAATCGATGCTCGCATTACCCGTGCTTTGGACAGCGAGCGTTTTCTGAACGGAATCGAGCGTCTTTTGCAACCCCGTGGAAGCGATGACCTGTTGTATCAGCTTCTGCTGTTTGGCGCGGGCGTTCCTGGCGAACTGGAAAAACTGGAGCACGCGTTTGATCAACCCCGCCTCCTTTTGCACAGGAATGCTATCGTTCACGACGGGCGCGGCGTGTACGCAGAAAGTAAAGCTCAGAAGTATAGCGATGACGAATACGCACTTCATATCGAAGTGCTAAAATACTTTTTTTGACCAGGAATATGCTTTGAAATTTCCGAAAGAATACCTAATCTTGTGCTGATCGTTTTTATTCCAATTCGCTATAATGCTTACTAGTAAAGGGTTTTAGCAGCTTAGGATGCCTAAGAAATAACAAACCCCGCTTTTATACCTATTCCGACCAGGTGTTTATACTTGGTCGGAACGAAATTGTATTGTCATGATCTATGAAGCTTTGACTTGCCTGACCAGCGAAATGAACGACTACCTCAAAATGAAATTGTCCGCCACCGAGGACAAGATCGTCTTGTCGGGTCTGGTCAACCCCGACGGCTCCATGGCGGTACAGGGGGAGAACAAGGTATTGCTGACGCTCGTCAACCTGGAAAAGGAAACCGCGGTAAAAAAACCGGTCATCCCCAATAAGTCCGTGGACATAAATATCAACCTCTACGTGTTGTTCTCCGCCTATTTCGGCAGCACGAACTATCCGGAGGCGCTCCGTTTTTTATCCTTCGTCGTCGGATTCCTCCAACAGAAGAATGTATTCACCCGGGTCAATACGCCCCGGCTGGACAAGGGTATCCACAAGCTGGTCGTCGAAATGGAAACACTCACATCCGAGCGCCTCAACAACCTTTGGGGAACGCTCGGCGCCAAATATATCCCGTCGGTCCTGTACAAGGTCCGGATGCTGACCTATGATGAATCCGCCCTGAGGGAATTCCGGCCCGAAATCGCGGGCTTGGGGGTTGCAGCGGAATAAATAGTTGCATCATGCAGACAAGTTCCTACATCCCGCTGGTAAACGTCGACTTCGCCCACGAGTACTGGGGGCACCAGCCCTTCCGGGGCATCCGCGTGAGTCCTTACCGGATAAACGCGGGGTTGTTGTTCAGGGCGCGCCCGGGCGGTTTCACGCTTTACTTCGACGCCAGCTTCCGGGGCCGGACCCGGACGCGCGCGCAGGTGCTGGAGAACCCGTCGACGCTGCTCTTTGCGGTCACGCTACAGGACCCATACTTCTATAATTATACCGACTTACCCCTGAATACCTTTTGTTACTGGAACGAAACCGGTAACGCCACACTGCACCAGGAAACCACCGACGGCGCGCCTCCGCCGTTCGGCCTCCTGGAGCTCACGCTGGACAAAGACCTGTCGACGCAGTACGCCTACCGTTTTGCCACGCGCTCCGCTTACTGGCGATACGTACTCGTGGGTGAAGCGTTGGCACAGCTGGAAAACCCCTCGATCGTCGATCCGCAGACAAAGGAAGCCTTCGAGGGCCCGCAAACGGTTACCCTCCGGAACGCCCGGCCGGCGCTGACGTTCACGTCCAAAAATCCGATCGCGCTGACGGAACCGGCGACGCGCCGCTTCCAGCTGCTCGAACAGGGACGGGTGGTGATGGGGATGTTGCCGACGCCGGACATCCGGTTTATATCCAGCGCCGTGCCCGGTTCGCCTTTTGCCGCCGAAATTTTACTCTACTAAAATTCATAAACGCTCGAGTATGCCAACAACAACGTACAAAACACCAGGCGTGTATATCCAGGAGATTCCCGCCTTCCCCAGCTCCGCCGTCGCGGTGGAGACGGCGGTCCCGGTCTTTATCGGCTACACGGAAACAGCCGTTTGGGCAGGGAAATCCCTGGTCAACAAGCCCACCAAAGTCAGCTCTTTCGCGGAATACGTGGAACAGTTCGGGGGCGCCTTCCGGTCGAAGTTCACGATCGCGGACCCCGATCCGAAAACCCCTTCGGAGACCTTCCTCGTCAACGGGGCGCCCAAAACGGTGACCCTCAACAAGGACAACGTCGCTTACCTGTTCAACAGCATCCGGCTGTTCTACGCCAACGGCGGCGGCGATTGCTACATCCTTTCCGTCGGCACCTATTCGGGTAAGGACACCTTTACCATCCAGGCGTCCGACTTTATCGGTTCGACAGACAACCCGGTGAGCGTGTTTTCGATCCTGGAAAAGGAATTCGAACCCACGATGGTGGTCATGCCGGACATCATCGCCCTGGGGAAGGACGCGTATGCCGTCTACACCCAGGCCCTCATGCACTGCGACACGGTCCAAAGCCGGGTGAGCATCTTCGACGTGCGCGCCCAGGGTCTTACGGAGAAAATGGACGACGTCATCCTGGAATTCCGCACCGACATCGGCACCAATTTCCTGAACTATGGCGCGGCCTACTACCCCTGGCTCAAAACGTCTATCGTCCAACCCTCCGAGGTCGACTTCCGGAACCTGGACGCCTCCGTCGACCTGACCAAGCTGCTCCCGGAAACCAACGCCCAGACCATCGCCACGAACTTCAAGGCGGCCAACAAAACCGACGACGTATCGGCGACGAACTACCACAATTCCCTGACGGCCGCCAGCCCTACCTATGTGGCCATCATCAAGGAAGTGCGCAGCAAGCTCAACGAGCTTCCGCCCAGCGGCGCGATGGCCGGTATCTACACCCTGGTGGACAACAGCCGTGGGGTATGGAAAGCCCCCGCGAACGTGTCCCTGAGCCTGGTCGATGCGCCGACCCTCAACATCTCCGCCCCCGAGCAGGAAGGCCTGAACGTGGACGTCATGGCGGGGAAGTCGATCAACGTCATCCGCCCCTTCCCCGGTATCGGCACCCTCGTCTGGGGCGCGCGCACCCTGGAAGGCAACAGCCAGGACTACCGCTACATCAACGTCCGCCGGACGCTCATCATGATCGAGCAGAGCCTGAAGCTGGCCACGCGTACCTACGTCTTCGAGCCCAACGACGCCAATACCTGGGTAACGGTCAAGGGGATGATGGTCAACTTCCTGAGCAACCTCTGGAAACAGGGCGCGCTCGCCGGCGCGGTGCCCGAACAGGCCTTTGACGTGCAGATCGGGCTGGGCGCCACGATGACGCCGAACGACATCCTCGACGGCATCATGCGTGTCACCATCAAGCTGGCCATCGTGCACCCGGCCGAATTCATCGAGCTCACGTTCCAGCAACAACAACAACAATCCTAAAACCATTAAAAACGCTACATCATGCCAGATGACGGTTCAAGCCAATCGCAAACGATATGGCCTCTAGTAAAATTCTCGTTCCAGGTGAAATGGGACGATAAAGAATTGGTGTTCCAGGAAGTCACCGGCCTTTCTTCCGAAACACAGGTCATAGAGTATCGCGGCGGGAACAGCAAGGTCTATTCCACCGTGAAGATGCCGGGCATACAGAAGTTCGGGAACGTCACCCTGAAGAAGGGCACGTTCAAGGGCGACAAGGACCTTTGGACGAACTACAACGCCATCAAGATGAATACCTTCAAGCGGGCCACCATCACGATCAGCCTGCTCGACGAAACCAACGCGGTAGTGATGACGTGGACGCTGACCAACGCTTTCCCCGCCAAGATCACGGTGACCGATATGAAGTCGGACGCCAACGAGGTCGCGGTGGAAACGATGGAGCTCGCGCATGAAGGTCTCAAATTGAGCTCGTAGTGCCGGACGATATTTTTTATCCCCCCACGGGCTTCTACTTCCAGGTCAACATCGACGAGGTACAGGGAAAGAACGAAGGCAGTTTCCAGGAAGTCAGCGGTCTGAATATAAAATTGGGGAAGGAAGACATCAAGGAGGGCGGGGAGAACCGGTACGTACACCGGTTGCCTCTCCGCCCCCAATTCGAGAACCTTGTCCTGAAACGGGGAATGGTGACCGGCTCCGGTCTTCTCCAGTGGGTGGAGGACACGGCGCAATTCGCGTTTTCCCCCAAAAACGTCACGGTCATCCTGATGGACGCGGAGTCGACGCCGCTGGTGAGCTGGCAGTTCAACAACGCCTACCCGGTGACGTACCAGGTGTCGCCCTTCAAGTCGCAGGAAGGCGCCCTCGTGCTGGAGACGGTGGAGCTGTGCTACGACTATTTTAAACGAATCCCCTAGACACGCCATGGCACTGGAGATCAGAGAGCTCGTGGTCAAGGTGACGGTGACCGAAGGGGGACGGCCCCCCGCGGCGACCGAGGACCCCAAGCTGATGGAAGACCTGAAACGCGCCCTCATCCGGGAGTGCGTGGCCGAGGTATTGCGGCAGCTGGAAAAACTCAATGAACGATGAGCCTGATCAAACTCAAGATAGAGGCCTGCGCGGACCCCCAGTGTACCCAACCCACCGGGGACTCGATCGAGGCGTCGATCAACCCCGAAACCTACCAGATGTCTTTCGGGGTCAAATACAAGGGCTCCGAAGAGAAGCTCAACAACGCCGTCACGCAGATATTCCAGGGGATGTCGGACACCAGCCTGAGCCTCGACCTGGTGGTGGATGGCACCGGCCTGGTGCCGTTGCCTTCGGGGATCGGCAACGTGGATGACTACATCGATACCCTCAAGAAAACGGTCTATTCCTACCAGGGCACCTATCACCGCCCCAACTACCTCAAGGTCACCTGGGGCAACCTGAAATTCACCGGGGTCTGCGACTCCATGTCCGTCAAGTACACCCTGTTTACGCCGGAAGGCTTTGGGCTCCGGGCGACCGTGTCGCTGAAGTTCAAAGAGAACATCGACTTCCAGACGAAGCTGAAGATCGCGCAGTCCAGCTCCCCCGACCTCACGCACGTCCGCGTCGTCCGGGCCGGGGACACCCTCCCGCTGCTGTCCTACCAGATCTACGGCGACAGCGCCTACTACCCGGTGGTGGCCCGGGCCAATAACCTCAGCCACTTCTCGGCCATCCGGCCCGGGGATGAGCTGTATTTTCCTCCGTTAACCAACAAACCGACCCCGTGACCGCACCCTCCCCCAACCAGATCAAGGACCCCACGCTGCTCGTGTATATCAACGTGGGCGGATCGCCCTTGCAGGACCTGCCCGTCCACAAGATCGAAATCATACACGAGATTAATAAATTGTCGACGGCGCAGATCACCATCCTCTACAAGCCAAAGGATGGGGACGAGGGCGAGCCCACCGTGGACGATCCCTTCACCTCGGGTCAGAGCGTGGAGATCAAGGCGGGTTACGGGAACCAGCCGTCGGCCACCGCCACGGTCTTCAAGGGTGTCATGATCCGGGAGAAACTGGAAAAGACGGCGGATGGCTCGTTCCAACAGGATATCTCCTGCAAGCACGCCGCGGTGGAGATGACCAACGACCTTGGCGCCAAGGATTTTTACAACAAGACGGATTCCACCATCCTGGAGTCGCTCATTTCGGACTGCTCGGCCGGTCTGTCGAGCGCGGTGGACGCGACCAGCACCGCTTCCCCCTATCTGCCGAAGGGAGAAGGCACGTCCGACTGGGACTTCCTGCTGGCCCGCGCGGAATTCAACGGGATGATCGTGACGCTGCAACCGGACAAGGTGACCGTGTCCAAGCCGAACCTGTCCGCCAGCCCGGTGTTGGGCGTGGCGATGGGGGTTTCGGTCATTTCCTTCCAGGCCGAGACGCATACCGAAAAACAACCCACCACCGCAACGGCCCAGGCGTGGGACATCAAGAACCAGGAGCTCCTGTCGGTCGACGCGACGGAACCATCCCTCGTCGGCCCGCTGGCCACCGCCATCTCCAACTCCAAACCCCTGCAGACGGAGCCCTTCATCCTCAAATCCAACACCGCCCTGACCAAGGATGAGCTCCAGTCCTGGGCCGACGGCCGGTTGCTGCGGATACGCCTGAGCGCGCTCCGCGGCACGGTGAGCTTTATCGGCAACGCGCAGATACAGCCCGGGGATATGATCGAGACCGGCGGCCTGTCCACGAAATACAACGGGAACATTTTCGTCTCCTCGGTAAAACATAGTTTCGACCAGGGCAACTGGACCACGACCCTGAAGCTGGGGCTGGAGGACAATTCTATCACCGACAAGGCCAAGTTCGCGCCCGCGCCCGCCGGCGGACAGGTCCCCCCCATACAGGGCCTGCAGGTGGGGACGGTCAAAAAGATATACGAGGACCCCGACTCGGAGTACCGCATCCTGGTCACCATGCCCTCCAAAGCCCAGACCCAGGAAGGCGTATGGGCGCGGGTTTCCAACCTCTATGGGACGTCGGGGTCGGGCTCGGTCTTCCTACCCGAGATCGGGGACGAGGTCGTGCTGGGTTTCCTGGAAACCGACCCCCGGTTCCCGGTGGTCCTGGGGTCCCTCTATAGCAGCACCAAGGCGCCGCCCCAAACGGCATCCGACAATAACAACTATATCAAGACCCTGGTCACCAAAAGCAAGCTCAAGATGAGCTTTGACGACCAGAATACCATCATGACCCTGGCCACGCCGGGAGGCAGCTCGATCACGCTGGACGACAAGGCCGGGTCGGTGACGGTCAAGGACAAGAACGGGAACACGCTGACGCTATCTTCCTCCGGCATCGTCCTGGATTCGAAGAGCGACCTCCAGCTCAAGGCGACGGGCAATATCGAGCTCAACGCCACGGGTAAGGTCACCATCAACGCCACGCAGGACGTGGCGGTCAGCGGCATGAATGTAAACCACACGGCCAACGTGGGCTTCAGCGCCAAGGGCAACGCCACCGCGGAGCTCTCCGCGTCCGCCCAGACGACCGTAAAAGGCGGGATCGTGATGATCAACTAAGCGACCATGGCAACGAACAAACTTTCTTTTTTAGGGACCGGCTGGAGCTTCCCGGTCTGTTTCGACCCGCTCGTACAGGAGGTCCGCATGGTCTCCGACCAGGTGGACATCGAAGAAAGCATCCGCATCATCCTGGGGACTATCCCCGGGGAACGCGTCATGCAACCCACCTTTGGGTGCAACCTGAGACGGCTGGTGTTCGAGACCGTGGACGCACGCCTGGTCACCGAGCTGAACCACCTGGTCTATAACGCTCTCCTCGACTTCGAGCCCCGGGTCAACTTCCTGGGCGCCGACGTGCTGGAGCTCCGCGAGGAGGCAGGGCTCCTCCGTATCCGCATCGACTATTCCATCGTCGTCACCAATACGCGGCACAACATGGTCTACCCCTTCTATTTCACGGAGGGCACCAACCTGTCCGCGGCCTATAAACCGGGGAGGGTCACGTATGACGAGTAGCCTCAGCCAGCGGGAGCGGTTAAAACCCTCCCTGATACCATACAACCTTTCCATCGAAGAGCGCGACCTGGGGGACTGGCTGATCCTGGTGGGGAACCTTTCCAGGGAGTTCGTCCTCTATGGCTTCGACGACAAACCCGCGGGTAACTGGGAACCCTTTTTCCTCCGGGACCCGCACCTCTGGAGCATCATCTTTTCCAAAATGCCCGTGCTCGAACTGGGGACGGTATACGAGAACCTGATGAAGTCTTTCCAGACCGCGGAAACCGAAGGCGGAGCCGAGGGCGTCTTCCAGTCGATGGTATCGATGGTGTCGGACAGCGCCGCGCGGCTGGACGAGGTATCGAAGGCCCTGGGCGGTCAGCCCTCCGACGTGGGGCTGGGCAATATGGCGCAGTTCCTTACCGGGAACCGGGTGGAAATCGTCGAAGCGCTCCGGGGAAAGCCCCGGGAAGAGACGCTCGCCGCGCTGCATACCCAGTTTACGGATATCCTCACGCAGTTTAACCTGCTCCGCGAGTCGGCGGTGCGGTACCTCAAACAGAATCCCGTCCTGCAGGGCACGTATACGCCCCACCTGGGGTTGCTGATCACCTTCCTGCACCTCTTCCGTCACCTCCGCGCGCAGATCAACGGGTTGACCCGGGAGCACCTCGACTGTTACTACCACCGGGTGCTCGGTATCGGCTTTCTTCCGGAGGTTCCGGACAAGGTGCACCTCGTTTTCGAAACCGATCTGAATATAGCGAGGGTGCCGCTGACCGCGGACACGCGGTTGCTCGCAAAGGTCCCCGGGATCAAGGACCCCATCCCCTACCGGCTGACCGAGGACCTGGTCGTCAACAAGGCGGTCGTGGCTTCGCTCAAGACCCTGTTCGTATCGGAGAGACCGGTGTTCCTGGACGAGAACGGCTCGGTCCTGCTGAGCAACAACCAGGTCTACCAGGCCTCCTATCCGACGCCCACGCCCGCGCAATTCCTGAAGAGCGTGGTTAAGGCGCCCAACTGGCCGGTTTTTGGCGAGGGTCAGGCGGAGCTCGGCGAGGACCAGCGGACGATGGACGACGCCCGGCTGGGCCTGGCGCTGGGGTCGCCGTTGTTTTTCCTGACGGAAGGACGCCGGGAGATACAACTCACGTTTTATTTCGAGGCGGCCTCGTATGGCTCCCTCGAGGACTACCTCTCCACATTTGCCGCGGCAGCGGGTAAAAGCCGGGAGGCCGTGCTGAGCGAGGTAATGACGCACGCGTGGGTTATCCACTATACTTTTGCGGCCGGTTGGGCGCCTATCGACGACTATGTGGTGCAATTGGGGGAGGACTCGTTGACGTTGCTGTTGCGCGTGAGCCCTGAATCGCCGGCCGCGGCTTGTTATAACGCATTGGTGCACGGCGAAAACTATGCCGCCACGCACCCGCTGCTGCGGCTGCTGATCAACCCGGAAAATTCACACAACGCCTATTCGTTCTTCAAGGGCCTGGTCATGGAGCGTATCCAGCTGCGGGCAAGCGTCACGGGTTTCCGGAACGTACAGCTGCAAAACGCCAACGGAAACCTGAGCGCGCAAAGCCCTTTCCAGCCGTTCGGCCCCCTACCCTTCATGGGCAGCTACCTGGATATCCGAAACACCAACGTCTTTAACCGGTACACGACCGGGGTCTCCGTCTCGCTGGAATGGCTGGAGCTTCCCAAAAACGAGGACGGCTTCACGGATTATTACAAAGAATACGGGACCAACGTCCGGACGGGCGACTTCCGGGTGAGCCTCGGCGCCTTGTCCGACGGGCAGTGCCGGCCGGCCGCGGGTCAGCGTCAGACGTTGCCGCTGTTCGCGGTGGACAACGTTAACGGTTGCATCCTGCAGGACACCACCGTGCTCGACGGGATAGACGTCAAACGCCTGGACATCACGGGCGCGCCCTTCCTGGACAAAGACCAGGCGAGCGCCTCCGCCTTTTTCCGGATGGGCACGTTGCGCCTGGAGCTCACCGGTCCGCCGGACGCCTTCGGTCACGCGCTCTACCCACGCATCTTCCCGGACGTCATCCAGTTCAACGTCAGGCACCCCCGGCACAAGCAACCCCTGCCCAACCCGCCCTACACCCCCAAGGTCAAGTCGATCTCGGTCGATTATACCTTGGAATACGCGGAAGCCTTTAGGGAATACAGCGGGGGCCTGGAGGTCATCCAGCTGCTCCCCTTTGGCCACCGTCGCGTCTATCCCAGCCGGGAGGAGCCGGCGCTGTCGTTCATCCCGGTCATCGAGCACGCGGGCAACCTGCACATCGGGCTGTCGGGCCTGCCCAAGGAGGGGGAAGTCACCCTCCTTTTCCAGCTGGAGGAAAGCACGTTCCACCACACCCTGCACACCACCGAAACCCCCATCTGGAGCTACCTCAGGGACAACACGTGGGTACCCTTCCCGGGCATGTACGTGCTCACGGACACGACCAACCGCTTTATCAATTCCGGGCTCATTAAAATAAGGATACCAAACGATATAAATACGCGCCACCACATCCTGCCGTCGGGACTTACGTGGCTCCGCGTGTCGGTGACCGGCCGGGCGGACGTCCGTTCCAGGGTCATCGCGGTCTATACCCAGGCGGTCCTGGCGCAACGCGTCCTGTCGCCGGCCACGCCGCCGCTGGAAAGGGGTTTCCAGCTGGCGCCCGGTTCCATCACCGAATTCGCGCAAAAGGTAAGGGGCATCCAGCAGCTCTTCCAGGTATTCCCGTCCTTTGGCGGCCAACCCGTGGAAACCGACAGCCAATACTATACCCGCGTCAGCGAGCGGCTCCGTCATAAGGAGCGCCCCCTGACCGCGCCCGATATAGAGCAGCTGGTCTTGCAGCGCTTCCCTTCCCTGTCCGTGGTCCGTTGCTTTGGCGCCGGACCGGGCAACCCCGGCGTATACCCCGGCGTCAATCTCCAGGTCGTCGTCATCCCGGCGCCCGGCCCCGTAGGGACATCGGACCAGCCAAAGGCCAGCCTGGCCACCCTCGTAGCGATCAAGGCGGCGCTGGCCGGCGTCCTTTCCCCCTTTGTCCAGGTGGAGGTCGGCAACCCCGTGTACGAGCGGATAAAGGTGCGGTGTTCCGTGCGCTTCGCGCAAAACGGCGTCCCGGGTTACGCGGACCGCGGCTCCTTCCTCAAGCAGCTGCACGAGGACCTCAAACAGCATATCTGTCCCTGGCTGTACGAAGAAGAGGCGGCCAGCCAGATCGGCGCCACGCTGTACCTGTCGGAGATCATGGCGTTTATAAAAAAACGCCCCTATATAGCCGAGGTGAACGCCTTTACGCTGATCCACTTTTACGAAGTCAAGGACCCCATCACCGGGGAGATGCGCGCTGACTGCACCGATACCTTCCGCACCCCCACCGACCGGATCAGCGGGTCCGTGCGCGAAGCCATCCTCATCCCGTCGGACCAGCACCTCATCACGGTGCTCGACGAGCCGGGCTACCAGGACGGCCGCCGGTCCGGCATCGGCGACTTCGTGCTGGGGCGGGAGCTGTTGATCGTGGGGGATACGTCGCCCCGGCCGACGCCGCCCGAATCGGATCGGATGACGGACCCTGATGACGAATATTTCGATCTCGAATTTTCCATATGAACCCATTTTCCATATGAAACTTTTTTCCATATGAACACAAAGGATATAAAGAGCCATGGCAGGGCCGAGTTGAAAAAGCTTTTCCGGAACGGAACCATCCCTTCGGAAACCAGTTTCGAGGACCTGATCGACTCCATGGTCAACAAGGAGGACGATGGCTTCGCCAAAGACGACGTCAACGGCCTTCACCTGAGCTCGCCCCAGACGTGCCCCCGCCTGGTGACGTTTTACCAGGGCATCGACGAGTTGACGCCGATCTTTTATATAGACAAGGACATGAGCGATACGGGGATCAAGATCCGATCGGCCGCGCCGGACTCGGATGACGCGTATTTTTTCTTCCAGTCCGGAGGTAAGCTCGGCATCGGCGCCCGCGCCACCAATAAGCTCGACGTGGCCGGCTGGGTCGGGATGGAAGGCCGCATCGGCACCTTCAAGCCTTCTCCCGAACCATTCGCCGCGCCTGACCCGGGTCCCGGCTTGCGCTATGTTCCCGCGGACGGCCGTTGGTACCCCATCGTCGAAGGGCTCGACAACTGCCAGGCATTCGAGGTCGTCGCCCGGGCAGGCAAAAGGGGATCGGGGAAGTTCGCCATCCTCCATGCCATCGCGCTCAGCGCCTACGGCCGTTCCCGGAGCAAGATCCGCAAGACGTCGGCGCACTATGGTTTTTTCTGGAACAAGTTGTCGCTGCGCTGGACGGGCTCGACCCACAATTTCCGTCTCGAGCTCCGCACGAACAACAACTTCGGCGAAAATACCCGCATCTACTACGCCATCACCCGTCTTTGGGACGATGAGGAGGTAGGCATGCCTTCGGCCTATTTTTATTCCACCAAACCCGATGAATAGACCGGATTTCGCCGCGCTCCGGCAGGAAGGCGTCGCCCTCGTCCAGGCCCTGACGGGCACTACGTGGACGGACTACAACCTGCACGACCCGGGTGTCACCATCCTGGAGGCGCTGTGTTATGCCCTGACCGACCTATCCTACCGCACCGATTTTCCCATAACCGATATCCTCGCCGGTCCCGACGGGCGCGTACAACCCGGGGACAATACATTTTTTTCCAAATCAGAGATACTGGTATCCAATCCCGTAACCGCCCTCGACTACCGCAAGCTCATCATCGACCAGCTGGAGGAAGTGTACAACGTCTGGCTGGAGCCGCTCGCCTGCAACGGCGTCACCGAAAGCCTGCAGGGGCTGTACCGCTGCACCGTCCAGGTGCACAAGGAGCTGGCGCCGCAGGTCCTGTCGTCGCCGTCGTTCGTGGCAGCCCTTTCCGAGCGGGTCCGCCGGTGTTTTGTGGCGCACCGCAACGTGTGCGAGGACATCTCGGACCCCATCGTGGTGCTCAAGCCCGTCGGCGTGACCGTCAAAGCCGACGTCGAGGTGACCGCCGGCGTCACCCCCGAAGAGGTGCTGTCGAATATATACAGCGCTTTGTCGGCGGCCTTTTGCCCGCCGCTCCCGTTCTACTCAGAAGAGATGATGCGGGCGGCCGGGTATACGGTCGAGGAGATGTACGCAGGGCCCCTGCTGGCGCACGGCTTCCTACCCGACGACGCGTTGTCGGAGCGCCTGCGCACGATCGACCCTTCCGATCTGATCAAGGCGATCTCGGACGTGGAGGGCGTGACGTACGTGCGGAGCATCTATGTCAATACCTTGGATGACGTCCCTTTAGATACCTTCTTCTTGTTTAAAGACAACCGGACCGACTCGCCCATCCATCTATTCCGGGACGGGTACGCGGTGCCCATAACCGAGGCCATCTTCAATGATTATCATACGGTGCGGAAGCAGTCGGCAAGACAGGCCGCTTTGGGCGGGTCCTCTGTGTCATCGGAGTTGCTTAGCGGCACTTATCGCAACCTCGCCGAATACGTTTCGGTGCAGTATCTCTTCCCCACGCTGTACGGCCTGGTCGAGGAACGATTCCGTTCCGATACGTCTCCGGCGGAGAAGGGGCAGATCAAACAGCTCAAGGCATACCTGCTCTTCTTCGAGCAGGTGCTGGCGAATTACCTGGCGCAGCTGGGGAGCCTCCGTACTTTTTTTTCGCCTTCGGCCCTGGGCGGTACGCACGCGTCACAACCGCTGACCGGCGTGCCCGGCATCCGAACGCTGCTGGTCGACCCCGCCGGATACTCCGCGGTGCTCGACGGCTATACCGAAAGCCCCGAACAACAAAAAGCGCGGAAGCACAAAATCCTGGATCACCTGCTGGCGCGGTTCAACGAGACGGTGAGCCTGTACCCGGTGCAACAGGCAGCGGCGCTCTATGGGGCCTCCGCCGAGGACGCGCTGACGTGGAAGGCGCGTCTCTTGCAGAACATCGCGGTGTCGGGGCGCGACCGGAACCGGGGGTTCGACTACCTCGGGCAGGAGGGGGGGCTTTCCTCCGGTTTGGGGGAGAAGGTCGCGGATTTGCTGGCGATCCGCGGGAACCGCGTGCATGATCTTTCCGCGCCGGTGCGGCAGCTTTTGTCTGAAGCCGGGGGTGGCGCTGGCTCTCGCGTTGGCGCTGACACTGGCCGCGGGCTCCGCGTCACCGGGCAGAAAATGGATTTTTTCCGCACGGGTCTCGAAGCCGGCAGCTATAGCGTCATTCCGTCCGCGGGCGGCGGCTATGACCTACACTTCGTTCCGTCGGGCCAGGTCCTTGGCCACTTCGATACCACCGCGTCGGCCCAGAAGGCGATACAAGGGATGGTACGGACCCTCCAGCAGATCAACATCGACTCCGAAGGCTTTCACGTCGTCGAGCACATCCTGCTGCGCCCGGCGCTCGACAGCCTTTCGTATGGCTTCCGTTTTTACGACATGGATCAACGCGTACTCCTCCAGCACCTGCAATGGACGACCTTCAACGACCGCGCCGGGATCATCTCGACGCTCCTGGACGCCGCGCGTACCTCCAAACCCTCCGCGCAGGGTCTCGCCGACTGGAGCGGCCAGTGCCGGATGCTCCTCGACCAATACAAGAGCTCCGGCTGGCTCGTCGACCCCGGCACGCTCCGCCCCCAGGACAAGCAACAAGCCGACGCGTCCTACAACGAAATCTGCCAGACGCTGTCTCAATTCATCAACCGCCGGGTGCAGTCCTTTCCGCGGTTCAATATGCTCGTCCGCGGCCCCGGCGACCAGCTCCTCGACGAACCCTTCTTCAACTTTACGATGACGGTCGTCCTCCCCGCGTGGCCCGCACGCTTCCAGGACCCGAACTTCAAGGATTTCGTCGAAGCCGTTTTCCGCGTACATACGCCCGCGCACATCCGCCTCCGTTTCATCTGGGCAGGCATCAAGCGCATGACCGTCTTCGAACAGCTCTACGGCCGCTGGGCCGAAACCCTCCGCGTGGGCGGTAGCGAGACCGAGCGGCTGCAATGGGCGGAGCGCATCCTTAGCTTTTTGTTGGGCAATCAATCTTCTTCCCTATGAGCTTTGTCATCCAACGGTTCGTTTGGGATATAGACTATCCGCTGCGCGAAAAGGCTTTCGCGCTGCAGGGACGCTGCAGCCGGCTCTTTACCGCCGCCGCGGTGCCCATCCTGGAGGACGTTTTTGCGTCGCGCGTCCCGTTGGGGCGCGACTTCCGTTTTGACACGCTGTCGCTCGACCTGGGCGTCATCGATGCCGCGCTGCTCGAGCGGGATTTCCCGGAGCGGTTTCGCGAGGCGCTCGTGCGGGCGCTCTTCGAGCGGATGGGGCCGGTGGACGCTCCCGCTTCGGCTGCTGCCGCTGTTTTTCCGGTGCGGCCGTTGGAGACGCTCGAGCACTTCCTGCTGGAAGGCGCGCTCCCGTGGTGGGCCAGCCAACAAGCGGCGGATGCGCCCCAGGCATTGCTGGAACGGTTGTGTGCGGAGCTGCCCGGGCAGTTGCGACCGTTGTTGTTACAAGCGGGGCAGCTGGCGCGCGTACGCCGCCGGCTCGCTTACCAGTTTCCCGACCCGGCGCTGCGCGCCACCGTCGAGCTGATCGTCCCGGGTGAAGGTATTTTTATCGGCGGCTATCACCAGACGCTCGTGCGCGTACAACAAGAGACGCGTTGGGCCTACGGGGAGACCGCGGGGTTTGCGCGGGAGGTTTGGCTGCTCATCCTTACCTTTTTGCTCCGGGATATGGCCGGGCAATTCAACCGCCGCGCCTTTGTCCGGCAGACGCTGGGGGAAATGGCGGCGCACTATAACGTCTCCTATGTCGAGCTGCTGTCGGTCTTTGCGGAGGGCTTGCGGCTGAC
>NZ_DATJIY010000193.1:0-44488 GCF_035492835.1 Dinghuibacter sp. | reverse complement strand
CAGTTATGGTTACAAGACCGCCCGCAGTGTCCGATGGGGGTGTGAACCCGGTAACTACCGGTGTTGCCAGGGGATACATGGTGGGACCAGCGGTACTGTCGTATATGTATATCTGTTGGTTGGGCGTTAGCACAGCAAGCTGTGTAGTTAAGGAAGTCTTCCCACTGCCTACAACGGCGACCACCTGTGTCGGTGACACGACAGTGAAACTTGACGGATTTCCATTGGGCAGCACGACTCCCGTTGCGCCGGTAAAGTTTATTCCATTGATGGTGAGCTTGGTCCCAGTAGTGGCAAAGCGTGGGGAAAAGGAGATAATATAAGGGTCCTTGTAGGTATCAAGGTTGATAAATACGTTGCCCTTAGGAATGAAGCCGTTTGCCTGTGGCAAGGTACCATCTACTTCGAACCAACCAATCGACGTATCATTGGCGACGACGTTGATAACAGAATCAGATACCACGGTAAATGACGTAGCCGGCTTTCCACCCATCTGAACGGAAGAAACACCGGTAAAACCCCTGCCCCGAAGGGTAACGATGCTCCCTGTGTGGCCATATTTCGGGCTAAAATCACTGACATATACCTCGCCTTGGGCGGGAGTGGGTACCACGATGAAATTCAAAAAGCTATAGCTGCCATCATCAGCGGTTGCCTCGATTCCGTTTCGACAGCTTACAGGAGCTATGGCTGTCGCAACGGTATCGGAAAGCACATTGAAAGCGACTTGGGCGTTGTCGAAATTGAGGGACCTCATATTCGTAAAACCGCGCCCATACAGGGTAACCGTCCCACCGGCCGTATCAAAAGTAGGATAAACATTCTGAATAAAGACCTTTTGCGCACTCGCGCATAGGGTGAATGATGAGAGCAAGAGGAATACGGCGAAGGCGCGTTTAAGTGAGGTGAGCATGTGGTTTTTTTCTGGGTTCAGGGGTATTTGGCGGTCCTTGGGGAACGTCCAAAAATACACGAAAAAGCTAATGTATCATGTTATTCTTCGGTGAAGGAGAAGCCCAGCTGGACTGGGCCTGCGGGGGCGTTGGGCCCGTTGGGGCCCTTGGGGCCGCCTGGGCTTTGGGGGCTGCGCCTGCCGGAGGCGCGGGGGTCGCCGAAGTTGGCCAAGCTGACTCCTAACAGTCTGACTTTCACAGGACCGCCCTCGAGGACGATGGCCAGGAGGCGACGGACAGTGGCTTGGATAGTGACGGCCTCATCGGTGGGTTGGGCCAGGGACTGGCTCCGGGTAATCAGGCGGAAGTCGCTGAAACGGACCTTGAGGGTGATGGTGCGGCCCCTGAGCTGGTAGCGGCGGAGACGGCCTTCGACGATGGCGCTCAGCCGGTCCAGCTCCGGGCCCATTTCTTCGAGGGTGGACAGGTCTTCGGGGAAGGTGTCCTCGGCGCCGACGGACTTGGTTTCGCGCTCGGGTTGTACGGGGCGGTCGTCCTGGCCGCGGACGATGCGGTAGTAGAAGGCGCCGGGTTTGCCAAAGCTCTTAATGAGCTCGGCTTCGGTCAGCTTTTTGAGGTCGGCGCCGGTGAAAAGGCCCTTGTCCTTCATCTTCTGGGCGGTGACGCGACCGACGCCATGGAATTTTTCTACCGGAAGTTTTTCCATAAAGGCTTCGATCGAGCTGGGACCTATAAACGCGAAGCCGTCGGGTTTGTTGAGGTCGGAGGCGATCTTGGCGACGAATTTGTTGACGGAGACGCCGGCGGACGCGGTGAGGTTGAGCTCATCGCGGATGGCCTTGCGTATTTGCTGGGCGATCTCGATGGCGGAGCCGATACCGAGCTTGTCTTCGGTGACGTCGAGGTAGGCCTCGTCCAGCGACAGGGGCTCGATGAGGTCGGTGTATCGATGGAAGATGGCGCGGATCTGGGTCGATACCTCCTTGTACACGTCAAACCGCGGGCGGACAAATAGCAAGCCGGGGCACAACTCACGGGCGCGTTTGGAGGGCATGGCGGAGCGTACGCCGAACTTGCGGGCTTCATAGCTGGCGGTGGCCACTACGCCGCCCCGGCCTTCCGGGGAGCCGCCGACGGCAATGGCCTTGCCCCGGTATTCGGGGTGGTCGCGTTGCTCGACGGAGGCGTAGAAGGCGTCCATGTCGATATGGATGATCTTGCGCGTGGGCATGGCTTATGCCTGTCGGGGGCATTGGGCGACTAGTCGCCGGCGGTCATCAGGTCTCCTGGCACGGTGCCGGTGTTCCAGTGCTCGTGGAGGCAGAGTGCGGCGCCGATCGCCGAGGCCTGCGCTACCGAGGCCGCCTGGACCCGGAAACCGGGGAAGGCCTGGGCCAACAGGTGCATGAAAATAGGATTTTTACTAAAACCGCCGTCGACGAGTATCTGGGTGACGTTGCTGCCGTCCAGGGCCAGCTGGGTGGAGGCTGCCTGTTGACGGACGATGTCCCGGATGAGGTCGTGGTAGGCGGCTTCGTAGGTCGCGGTGCCCGTGAGGGACTGGTCGTATTGCACGCCCGCGAAGTAATCCAGGGGTTTTTGGAACTCACGCGCGAGACGCTGCGTTTCCTGCTCGTGGGTGTAGCCGGCGAAAAGACGGGCGGCCTTGACGGGCTTGCGCTGGTAGGACAGGTAACAGAGACAGTCCAGGTCGAGCTGGGCCGGGGTGAGCGGCGTCTCGTTAAAAGGGTTCAGGCTGACGCACCAGGTGCCGGTGGACAGCTGGAGGAAGGGTTCGGTGACGGTGCGGAGGTACGGGATGAGCGCGGCGGAACTGTCGTGGAGGCCGATGCCCAGCCGTCGCGCGCCGATAGGGAGACATGTATCGGAAGCCAGCAGCGGTGGAAGCTTGTCCCCTACCCCTTCCATCACGACCCAGCGGTGGTAGGCGTTGCGTTCGAAGTCCCAGAGACCGGTGTGGCAGCCGATGCTGGTGATGTCGGAGGCCAGCGGGCCGCCCAGCGCGTAGCTCAGGTACTGCGGGAGGTGAAGGGACCAGGCGATCTCCTCGAACAGTGCGGGTTGCTCGTACTTCAGCCGGTAGAGCTGGAGACCGGAGCTGAGGCTGTCCTTGAGCTGCGAGGCGGTCTGGCAGCAAAGCGCCGCGGCGCCGCCATGGTCGTAGTAGAACTGGTCCAGCAGGGGCTGCGGGAAGGGTTTCAGGTAGTTATACAAAGGGGCGACGACGCGGCCCTCGCGGTCGACGTGGACGAAGCTGGCGCCGTAGGCGGAGCAGTTGATCGCGCGGACCGTCCACCGGGCGTCCGTCGTTACCTCGGCGGCTTTTATCTGTACCCAGGCGGTGAGGGCGGCGACGTCTTCGCAGGGGTAACCGTCCTCGTCCTTTGTTTCGGGGAGCTGTATGGACTCCTCCCATCTGACGCGGTAGGATTCGTCGAACAGGAGGAGTTTTTTGTTCGTTTTGCCAATGTCGAATATGGCGATGACCGGGGTGGGCATGTCGATGTCGTTTGTGGGGGCGCTGCTGCGGCCGGCGGAGCCGGCCGCAGGTGAAGTCAGAGCCCGGTAGCGCGGCCTCCGGTTCCCCGCTCTTTGGTTAACTGCTGCCGCACAGCTTCCCCGCGGTAGACCGCCAGCGGATCGAGGGCCCCGCCGGTGCGGAGGCGGGCCTCGGCGATCAGCGGGCGGACGTCGGTGCGATAGGCGGTTTGGAGGATCTCCTGGGCGCGGACGATGTCGTTTTGCGCGCGGGCGTCGGCCAGCGCGGGGCGGTCGACGAGGAGGGCCTGGGCGTAGGCGAGCATGATGGCTTCCACCGACTGGAGGAGGTCTTC
This sequence comes from Dinghuibacter sp., assembly GCF_035492835.1. Taxonomy (NCBI): domain Bacteria; kingdom Pseudomonadati; phylum Bacteroidota; class Chitinophagia; order Chitinophagales; family Chitinophagaceae; genus Dinghuibacter; species Dinghuibacter sp. The sequence goes on along the minus strand of NZ_DATJIY010000193.1, from coordinate 40,719 downwards.
CAGCGGGTCCTTGACGTTGTGGGAGGCGTCGATCATCCAGCCGAGGTCGCGCGCGTGGTCCATGCCACGGGCGTCCATGCCTTCGACGAGCTCGCAAAAGATCAGGAAGAGCTGGTAGGGCTTGATACTGCCCACGGTCAGGTCGTCATCGCCGTATTTGCTGTCGTTGAAGTGGAAACCGCCGAGACGGCCTTCCATCAGCAGGAGCGCGACGATCTGTTCGATGTTGGCCCCCTGGAGGTGGTGGCCCAGGTCGACGAGCGTATACGCCTGGCGGCCGAGCTTGCTGACGAAGAGCAGCGACTGGCCCCAGTCGGCGACGGTGGTGGAATAGAAATTGGGCTCGAAGGCCTTGTATTCGAGGTAGAGCTTCCAGTCGCCGGGCAGCGCGGCGTAGATTTCGCGGAGGCTGTCCAGCGTGCGGTTGAAGGCTTCGCGGAAGTTCAGCTGGCCGGGGAAGCACGAGCCGTCGGCGAGCCATACGGTGAGGGCTTTGGAGCCGAGGGCCTCGCCGTATTTTACGACGTCGATGTTGTGTTGTATGGCCTGGGCGCGGACAGCTTTGTCTACGTGCTGCAGGGAACCGAACTTATAGCTCAGGGGTTGGTCTTCCTGGTCCTGGAAGGTATTCGAGTTCATGGCGTCGAAGGCCAGGCCGAATTGACCGGCGAGGGCCTTGATCTTGGCCGCGTCCTCCGGGATGTCCCAGGGGATATGGAGCGATACCGCCCCGCTGGACCGGTTGAGGGTGTGCAGGAGGCCGATGTCGGTTATCTTTTCTTCGAGGTTGCGGGGCTCGCCGCCGAGGCCGAAACGACCGAAGCGGGTGCCGCCGGTGCCGAGGGCCCAGGAGGGGATGGCGACCTGGAAGGCTTCCAGGAGCTTGAGGAGGCTCGTCGCCTGGGGGAGCTCGGCGGTAAGGCTTGCCAGGCGGCGCTGGTGCGCGGTCAGGGCCTGGTCGTTATATTTTGCAATCGTTGTGGATGTAATGTTCATGGTCTTTGTTGAGGGCCCCGGGGGCGGTTCGTTGTTGTGGGGCGGCCCGCCTCCGGGGGGGCCGGGGGTAAAGTTAACGTACAAAAGCCATCGCTACGCCGCCGTCGACGTTGAGGACGTTCCCCGTGGATTTATCGAGGAGGCCGCCGACAAAGGCGAAACAGGCGTTGGCGATGTCCGCCGGCGAGATGATCTCGTTCAGCAGGGTGCGTTTGGCATAGTAGGCGGGCAGCTCGGCCACCGTCACGCCGTAGGCCTTGGCACGGCCTTCGGCCCACGCGCCTTCCCATATCTTGCTGTCGCTGATGACGGCGTCGGGGTTGACGGTGTTGACGCGGATGTGGTCCTTGCCCAGCTCGGCGGCGTTGAGCCGGCTAAGGTGGAGCTGCGCGGCTTTGGCGGAGCCGTAACCGGCGTTGTTGGGGCCGCTGACGAGGGCGTTCTTGGAGACGATGTTCAGGACATCGCCGCCAGACCCCTGGAGCCGCATGATACGCACCCCGGCCTGGGTGACAAGGAACTGGCCCTTGACGAGGACGTCATAAAGAAGGTCCCAATCGGCTTCGGTATGGTCTTCGAGCGGTTTGGAGATGGACAGGCCGGCGCAGTTGACGACGAGGTCGACACCGCCAAAGGCCAGGGAGGCGGAGGCGAAAGCCTTGTCGATGGCGTCTTTGGAGGTGACGTCGAGGACGGACGCAGCGAAGGCGTCTTTGCCGTAGGCGGTTTGGAATTCTTCCACGGCGCCCGCCAGGCGGCCGCTGTCATTGTCGTTGATCAGGACGCACGCGCCTTCGTCCACGAACTTACGGGCGATGGCCTTGCCTATACCGCCGGCGCTCCCGGTGACCAGGGCGACGCGCCCGCTGAGGGACTTGGGTTTGGGCATGCGTTGGAGCTTGGCTTCTTCAAGCAGCCAGTATTCGATGTTGAAGGCTTCCTGGCGGGGTAGCGACGTGTATTCGCTGATCGCTTCGGAGCCCTTCATGACGTTGATCGCGTTGGTATAGAACTCGGCGGCTACGCGGGCGGTTTGCTTGTTGACCGCAAAGGCGAACATCCCCACGCCGGGATACAGGATGATGACGGGGTTTGCGTCGCGCATCGCGGGGCTGTCGGGGTGCTTGCAGGTATTATAATAGTCCGCGTACATGGCACGGTAGGCTTCCCAGGCGGGCTCGAGGGTCGCGCGGATGTTGGTCAGGTCGGCGTCGGGCGCCAGGTCCAGCACCAGCGGGGAAATCTTGGTGCGCAGGAAGTGGTCCGGACAGCTCGTGCCCATGGGCGCCAAACGGGCGAGGTCATTGGAATCGATAAACTCCAGGACACGGTCGTCGTCGGTAAAGTGGCCGACCATGCGGGTCTTGGAAGAGCATAAACCGCGGAGCACCGGGGCGAGCGCGGCGGCTTGCTTCAGGCGGGCGGCTTTTTCCAGGGGCTGCGTTTTGGCCCCGCCGAAAACCGGGCCTTTTTTCCCAAGGTTGTCTTCGATATACTGGGCGCAGCGCTCGATCACTTCCAGGGTGTTGACATAACTCTCGTAAGCGGTATCGCCCCAGGTGAAGAGGCCATGCGAACCCAGCATGATGCCACGGATACCGGGGTTTTCGTCAAGGCAGGCCTTAAGCTTGAGCCCCAGGTCGAAACCGGGCCGCTGCCATTCCACCCAACCGATCTTGCCGCCGAACAGCTCCTTTGTGATGCGCTTGCCGTCCTTGGCGGCGGCGATCGCGATGGCGGCGTCGGGGTGCAGGTGGTCGATGTGCTTGAAGGGCAAAAAGCCATGCAGGGGCGTATCGATGGAGGGCGCCTTGGAGGCGAGGTCGTAGATACAGTGGTTGAAGAGCTCGACCATCTTGTCTTCCTTGGAGACCCCTTCGTAAACGTTGACAAGGCTGCGTAACCTGTCGACGTACAGTGCAGCGAGACCACTGCGTTTCATAGTACCCAGGTCGCCGCCGCTACCCTTTACCCACATTACTTCGACTGGCTGGGCGCTCAAGGGATCTTTTGACAGGACCTTGCACGAGGTGTTCCCCCCGCCGTAATTGGTCAGCCGGAGGTCGGCGCCCAACAGGTTGGAACGGTAAACCAACAGGGCGACTTCGTCCCCTGCCAGCCGGGCCGCTTCGGCCTCGTCCCACAGATAAGAAACATGTTTGAATTCCATATGAATACTTTAACTACTTTAACGAATTACCGTAACCTACCAGCAACACGGAGATCAGGATGGCGGCTATGCCGAGGGTGATCGTGATGCGGGTTTTGGCGCTGACGCCCTTCCATTCTTTTAGGACCAGGCCCCAGGCGTTGGCGATGAGGATGATAAAAGCCATGTGGAGTATCCAGGAGCTGGCGCCGTTGCCGAGCTTGCTTTCACCCATGCCGTAGAAGAAGAACTGGAGGAACCAGGTGGTGCCGGCGAGGGCGGACAACAGGTAGTTCTTCAGCAGCGGCGTCTGCTTGTTACCGTAGTCGCTAAAAGAGCGGTTGCGGAAGTTGAGCATGAGGCACCAGATGGCGTTGGTGGCCAGGCCGCCCCATAGCAATGTTATGTAAATAACGTTGTTTTGATATAGGGGGTTGCAGCCGGCCCTGACCGCGGCCTCGGCCATGGGTTTGCCGGCTTCGATACCGAAGTTGAAACAGGCGCTCAGGATACCGCTGATGATGGCGACCACCAGCCCCTTGGTGAGGTTGAATTCGGAGACGCTCTTTTTCTTTTCTTCTTCGGGCAGTTCTTTTTCCTTGAGCATGCCGGCACGGCCGCAAATGTAAATGCCCAGGAGACAGACGAGGACGCCGACCAGTACAACCCGGCCCCAGGTGGTGCCCAACAGCTCGGAAAAAGTGGTTTTCCCGTCTTGCGGGACGAAATTGTAGTAGACGGCCGGGAGCAGGGCGCCAAAGGCGGAACAGAAACCGAGCACAACCGAGTTACCCAGCGACATCCCGAGGTAGCGCACGCCGAGCCCGTAGGTCAGGCCGCCGACGCCCCACAGCACGCCAAAGAGCATGGTATAACCGATCGTAGATGACGGGGTGCTCCGGATGATATCGGCAAAACCGGGGATCGTCAGCCACGCCGCCAGCGGCGGTACGATCAGCCAGGAGAACAGTCCACCGATGATCCAGTAGCTTTCCCAATGCCAGCCGCGGACCCGTTTGTAGGGCATGTAAAAGCTGCCGGAGGCGGCGCCGCCTATGAAGTGAAAAAAGATACCAAGGAGTACCTGCATGCCGTGAAGATAGAAAACGCCACTTTGGCAACTATCCTGCGCTTTCATGTACCTTTGATGGATGGCGAACATCTACCAGCTCATCAGTATCAACGAGCTATCGGTTACCCCAAAGTATCTGCAGCTGGCGGGCTCCATCCTGAAAGGCGTGGAGCAGGGCAGCCTGCTGAGGGGCGACCCGCTGCCGTCGATCAACGACCTGAGTTTTGAGCTGGATATAGCCAAGGATACGGTGGAAAAGGCCTACAAGCACCTCAAACAGCGGGGGATCGTCGGCTCGGTCCACGGCAAGGGTTACTTTATCACGGCGGAAGCGCCCGCGCCGGCGATAAAGGTTTTCCTGTTATTCAACAAGCTGAGCCAGCACAAGCGGATCGTTTATGACGCCTTTGCCTCGGCGCTCGGGCCGGACGCGCTGATCGATTTCTATATCTACAACAACGACTATGCGCTGTTCAAGAAGTTGTTGTTGGAAAAAAAGGAGGGCTACACGCACTTCGTCATCATTCCGCACTTCCAGGGCGGCGGCGAGGGTACGGCGGACCTGCTCAATACGCTGCCAAAAAATCAGCTCGTTTTATTGGACAAGCTCGCCCCTGGGGTCGACGGCGTATTTGGCGCGGTGTATGAGCGCTTCCGTGAGGATATCTATCAAGCGCTCCAGGAGGCCCTCGAACCTTTGTCCAAGTACCAAACCCTGAAAATCATTTTTCCCGAGTATACCTACCATCCACGGGACATCCTGGAGGGGTTTACCGGTTTTTGCCAGGACTACGCCTTCCCCTACCAGATCGTGACCGACGTGACCCAGGAGGTCATCCAGGAGGGCACGGCTTATATCAGCCTCATGGAGGACGACTTGGTGGTCCTCCTGGAGAAGGTGTTGGACGCGGGGTTGCCGCTGGGAGAAAAGGTCGGCGTCATTTCCTACAACGACACGCCGTTGAAACGCATCATCCTGGACGGGATCACGACGATGTCCACCGATTTCCTGCTGATGGGACAGGAGGCGGCCCGGCTGGTACTGTCAAAGTCGACGGAACATACGGCGTTGCCGTTCCGGCTGACGATGCGGAAGTCATTGTAGCTTGCGCATCTCGGACCCCGCCAGCAGGAAGGCGCCGGTGCCATAGGCTTCGGTGCTGTTTTCCGTCGTATTCTGCGGGTTCTCCCCAATTTGCTGGACGTAGCCGAGCCGGCCGTCGGGCTGGATGGCTTCTACTAACGCCTGCCACGCACGTTCGGCGGTGGGTTTGTATTCCCTGGAAAGTATATGGTGGTTGATCCCCCAGGCGAAGGCGTAGCAGAACAGCGCAGTGCCGCTGGTTTCTTTTGTTTTATAGCTTTCGGGGTCGAGCAACGAGGCGTGCCAGGAGCCGTCGGGTTGTTGGAGGGATGCTATTTTATGGGCCATCGCCTTGTAGAGGCTCTCGTATTTTTTGCGGTCCTTATAGCGCAGGGGCATGTTGTCTAACATGCGGGCCAGACCGGCCATCACCCAACCGTTGCCTCGGGACCAGAACATGGGTTGGCCGTTGGGTTCGCGCTGGCCGAAGTAGCGGCTGTCTCGATAGTAGAGGCTGTCTTTTTTGCTATAGAGATAGTCGGTCGTTTTCCACCAGAGGCTGTCGGCGAGGTCGAGGTATTTTTTCTCGTTGGTGGCTTTTGCGAGGATGGCCAGACCCGGGGGGCCCATGTAGAGGGCGTCGCACCAGGCCCATTCCCTGAGCTGGATTTTGTTTTTCCATTCAAGGGGTTCTTTATGCGGTCTGTTTTGAATGGAGTCGGCGAGGGCTTGGAAGCGCTGCATCATCTCTTTTTGTCCGTATCGCTCGTAGAGCTGCGCGTACGTTTGGCCGATGCAGTAGTCGTCGGCCATTTGGCGGGTGGGTCCGGTGTTCCAGCTCAGGGCTTCGCCGATCTTTAGCAGGGGGCGATAATAGGTGGTGTCTATCCTGGCCAGCGCGCTTATGCCGGTATAGCCTACGGCGTTGACCCAGTCCCAGGCCGGATACTTCGCTTTGTTGTTCAGTTGCCAGTCGGCGACGCGTTTCATGGCTGTCAACGTGGGGTCGTTTTGGTAGACCCGGACGTAGTCGATGTAGTAGCGCATAGGGAATGCGCTGTCTTTTACGGGACCGGCCCAGGAGCCCTCGTGGCCGAGAGCGAGGTTGAGGAGGAGGTAGAAGGGTTTCTGATAGATGTTCCCCTTCCCTACCCCGCGCGTCGATTTTTTTACGTCGAAGGTGAAATACTTTTGGTTGTCGTAGTACCAGTCCATGTGATCGGGGTACCAGTCCAGGGCGTAGACGTGAAACCCATTGGCGGGGGATTCCGTTGCGGTATAGGTTCCGCCCTGGTGGCGATAGGCGTCGGTGGAGTCGGCGTAGTGGGAGGTACCGTAAACCGTCAGCGGGTCCTTGCCGAGGAATTCCATGATGTCGATTTCGCCGCACAACGGCCATTTCACTTTGCCGCGGTCGTCGCCCAGCATCCAGAAGGCGGGCCAGGAGCCCGCTGCGGCGGGGACCTTGGCGCGGATTTCGATGCGGCCGTATTGCCAGGAGGCTTTTCCCTGGGTGGTCAGGCTGGCGGAGGTATAGCCCTCCGGGGTTTTGCGCGCTTCGATGATGAGCATACCGCTGTCGACGATGGCGTTGTCGGTCGTGTAGCGTTGCGGCTCCTGGTTACGGACGAAGCCTTGCTCGTAGGTCCAGCGGGTGCTGTCGGGGCGGCCGTGGTAGTTGAATTCGTCGCTCCACACCAGCGTTTGCGCGTGGGTATGCAGGATGAGGAAAAGGGCGAGGGTTGTGTGTATGTGCTTCATGGTGTGGAAAACCGGACGGTTGTTTTTCCCCGGAGGGCTTTGTCTTTGTATACCAGGTCAAGCCGGGTCAGGCTGTCGCCCCAGCTGTCGTGGAGGCGGGCGTCGTCCATTGCCCTGGGGGTAGTACTCCAGGCAAGCTGGGATTCGTCGTATTCGATCTTTAACAGGGGCGCGCCATTGTATTTTAACAGGAGCTGTCCTTTGGCGGTGTGCTCGATCGTGCAGGGGGTCATGAAGTGGAGTGCGGTGGTGTCTTTGCGGGCCTTCAGGTCGTATTCGTCTTTTAGCTCCAGCCCCTTCGGACCGAAGTCGAAGGTGCGGTACCAGGTCGTCACGGCCGCCGCTGGTGGGTAGGCCGCGGCGATGTCCATTTTCAGCGTTGTTGGTTTTCGCGTCGCGTCGGCGGCTATTTGCGTCACGTCGGTCGCCTTGTAGCGGCTGCCGTCCATTTGCTGGACGCCGTTGATCAAAGGGCAGTTGTGCCACTGGGACTGCATGTTCCAGAGGGTGTAGCGTTCCTTGCTGAATGTCTTGGCGGTGTAGGTGCCGACGCCGGCGTCGACGATAGCGGGAAGGCCGCCTTTAAAAAGGATAAAATTGCCGACGTCGTTGTGGTTGTGGCTTTCGCCGTTGTTGCCGCCCTGGGCGGCGAAAACGAGGTCCCCTTGGGCGCCGGGCCCGGCCGGCGCGCGGGCGATCATGACCTGGACGTCGGGGAGCCATTCCAGCGGGGGCTCGGGGGACAACGGTGGCGTGGTCGACAGGGCGGCGTAGGACTCGACGGCCGAGGCGAGCTCGGGGACGCTAGCGGGTTGGAGGGAGCCCTTTTTGCCGGCGAAAATATAGGCGGCGAAGCGTTGGAGGGTGTCGTCGTGGAAGTATTGACCGAAGGCCAGGACGCTGGGGGCGTCGGGGGTGACGCGGGCCGTGGCGTCGGCGAAGTTGACGTACCAGGGACCGGCGATGTGCATCTTATAGATATAGGCGCCGATCTTGTGGAGGAGCGGGATGTCCGACCAGTCGAGCCTGCCCTGGGTCACCGACGTGGCCAGGCCGAGGATATGGATCAATTTTCCACCGGCCTCGCTCCAATAGGCGGGGCCTTCGTCGCAGCCGCCGTCGTCGCCATAGCCGTTGATGAAATTATCGGTGCTACGGAGGACTTTGTCCAGGACGAGGTTGAGGGTGTCGGCCTGTATGCCGGTCAAAAGGACGCTGGTCAGGACGTTGCTGTTGATCCAGGGGTTCCAATTGTTGGGCACGCCGCCGGTAAAGCCCATCCAGCCAAAGTTGTCCCTTGCCAGGTACGGGTCGAAGACACGGCGGGCGAGCTCGTAGCGGACGCGCCGGGCGATGACCTTTGAGAAACGGTCGAGCTCTTCAGAGAGGAGCCATTGCGTAGTGGCGACGGCCGCGGCGGTTTCGCCGTCGAAGAGGTCGACGATGGCTTCGGCGGGATCGGGCAGATCGGTGCCGATTTTTTGGGCGCCGACGTGGGCGGGGAGCACCCAGGTGCTTTCTTCGAGGGTCGCCCAAAGGCCGTCGGCGATGGCGGGGAGGTACTTTGGGTCTTTGGTGACGAGCTCGCCGGCGACCAGGGCGGTGAGCGCGGCGCGGCGTTCGAACATTTTTGCCTCCCAGCGGGTGCGGTTGCCGGTTGTCTTGAATTCGTGGTAAAGGCTTACCGGGAGGGCGGGCCAGGTGAATTTTGTCGCTTCGTCGGCGCGGGTGACGAGGGCCGCCTTGACGGAGTCGGGCAGCGCCTGGACGTCGGCCAGCAGCCGCTGTTTGCGCGCCTCACGCCAGGCGGTCACCTGGTCCACGCTGAGGCGAAGACCGGATGACCGCAGGGCGGAGGAAAGGTAGTTGCGCGGCGCCGCGGGCGCGGGTCGCGGGGCGGGCGCGGGCGCGGGGGCGGCGATGGTCAGTTGTGCGCAGAGGGCTGCGGAAAGGAGAACGATTCGCATGGCAAAGCTTTTTAGTAGGTCCATCCGGGGGTCTTCGCCACCGCGCCGTTGGAGATCTGGACCACGGAGGTGGGGATCGGCCAGGTGGTGGTGTAGTTACCCTGGAAGGTATATGGCGAAATTACCGTACCCCACATTTCCCTGGCGCCATTGCCGGCGTAAAATTTATTGGTGGTCCAGGTGCCCCAGCGGAGCTCGTCGAAATAATTGACGCCCTCATTGGGGAATTCGACGCGGCGCTCGTTGCGGATGCGGGTCCGGAAGTCGTCCTGGCTGGCCACGTAGGTGGGCTGTGTGGGATCGGTCATCTGGAGGTTCGGCATGCCGGCGCGGGTGCGGACCTGGTTGACGAGGTCAAGGCCCTGCTGGGTGAGCCCGACGCTTTCGTCAAGGCATTCGGCCCAGTTGAGGAGGACGTCGGCATACCGGATGATGGGTTGGTCGATGGGCACCTGGGAACGGTTGGAGCCTTCGGAGCTGCCTTCGTACACGAATTTCCGGTACCAGTAGAGACCGTACTGGGTCTTGTCGTTTTTGATGTCCTGGGTGGGTGGGTTCATGTCCCGGTAGGGCCAGCGTAATACATAGGTCAAATCACCCGAGGTGCCGATGGGCGCCCCGAGATATGTCGAATACGGTGTGATGATCGTTTGCGTCAGACGCGGGTCGCGGTTGGCATAAGCGGCGGCGATACGGGCTTCGTTACCGGTGGGCAGGTACTGCGAGATGTCGGCGCCGCGTGCCTGCGCCGCGCTGAGCTCGGCGCCCGTAGCGTTGTTGCGGATAAAAAAGACTTCGCGGGCGGCCGGGGTCATCTCGTTATAACCGGGGATGACGTTGTCCCAGTTGAACTTGGTGCCGTCGGCATTCTCATAGAGGTCGACGAGGTCGGTGGAGGGGCTATAGTAGTCCCAGCAGGAACCATACGATGAGCGGGTCCCGCAATAAAACTCGGTGACGCCGCCGTAACCAGCCAGGTCGATGTTTTGCATCGAGAATATCATCTCGGGAGACTGTTCGTTGGCGGTTTTGAACAGCATCTTGTAGCTGGTTGCGCCGGAACCGCTGTAGAGGGCGTAGCCCGCGGCCTGGACCTGCTGGAAGTCGGCGATGGCGTTGGTCCACTGCTTGAGGTACATATAGACCTTTCCGCGGAGCGCGTATGCGGCGCCCTTGGTGACGTGCCCGTAAAGGGCGTTCCCGGCAGTATATTTCAGGGGCAGGTCTGGTTCGTTGATGGCGTCGGTCAGGTCTTTGACGATATACAGCCAAACGCTGTCGGCGGAAGTGACGGGGTGGTTGAACTGGGTGAAGTCGGTGGGCTGGAGGTAGACCGGGACGCCCTGCCATACCTGGTTGAGCCGGTAGTAAAAGTAAGCGCGCAGGAACTTGCACTCTGCAACGTACCGCGCCTTTTTGGCGGAGTCGCTCGGCGACTTCAGCGGGATGTTCGTAATGGCGTCGTTGGCGCGGCTGATACCTTCGTACAGCGCCGACCAGGCCGTGGAATACAGGCTGTTGGCGGGCGTGGCGGTGGCGGTGGTCAGGCCGCCGTCGCTGGTGGTGAAGTATGCCTGGCCGGTATAGCCCAGCCGGTCCGTGGAATACAATTCATAAAGCATGTCGCCGCCGGAGCCGCCGGAGCTGCCGCCGCCGCGAAGGGCATTGTAGACGCCGGTTACGCCGAGGTCCGTAAGGTTGTCGGTGGACCACATGTTGGCGGAGGACACCTGGTTGTTGGGCTTGGTGTCCAGGAGGCCTTTCTGGCAGGATGCCGCGAGGACCGCAAGAAATATGGGGAGTAGTTTTTTCATGATTTAAAAAGTTGCGTTAATACCAAAGGCATATTGTTTCATCGTCGGATACGTCACCGAGGAACCGGTCTCGGGGTCGGGGCCGGGGTACTTGGTGAACGTGAGGAGGTTTTCGCCGGAGACGAAGACGCGGATGCGGGACACGTAATTTCCGGCGCCACGCAGCAACCGCTCGGGAAAGGTGTAACCGACCTGGAGGTTCTTGAGACGGAGGTAGGAGGCATCGTAGAGCCAGAAGGTGCTGGCGATGTTGTTGATCCCGTCGGAGGATTTGACGCGGGGGAAGTAGCCGTCCGGGTTGGTCGCGCTGTAGTGGTTGTCCGCGATGCGTTCGGGGATGGTGCCGCCCAGGGCGATGGAGCTGCTGTTGTAGTACGTTTGGTTCCAATAGTACTTCATACCGGCGGCGCCCGCCCAGATCATGTTGAAGTCGATGCCCTTCCAGGCGGCGCTTAGGGTGAAGCCATAGACCACCTTGGGGGTGGTGGTGACGTTTTGGAATTGCTGATCGTTCGCGGTCCCGTAGGTGCCGTCGCCGTCGTTGTCGGCATAGATCAGGTCGCCGTAGTAGAACTGGCTGGGGCCGACGGTGTTGACCGGGAATTTATACCCGGCGGCGATCATGGCCTGGACCCATTGGAGGTCCTGGGTAGTGCGGATCATACCGGTCTTGGGACCGCCCTTAGGGTCGACGCTGCCATCGGCGTTGAAGTATTTGCCGGTGCCCTTGTACACGGTCTGGAGATAATATTCATTGATGGGGTGTCCCTCGAGGATGCGGTTGTTGCCCCCCGCGGATACCGCGGAGATATTGGAGTTGAAGGTCTTGTTGCCGCTGGCGTCGGTGGTCAGGCTTTGTACGAGCGGGCCCTTGTAGCGGACGACGCGGTTCAGGTAATTGTACCCGACGTTGCCGGAGACTGCATAGGAGAACTTGTCGATGTTACCGTGCCAGCCCAGTTGGAGCTCGATGCCGCTGTTGAGGACCTGGGCAAGGTTTTCGACCGGGGCCGATGCCGTCCCCACGGTCGGGTCCAACGGCGGCTGGAAGAGGATGCCGTGGGTAAAGCGGCGGTAGTATTCCGCGGTGGCGGTGAGGTTCCTCAGGGCGACCAGGTCGACGCCGATATCGGTCACGCCGGTGGTTTCCCACTGGAGGTTGTTGTTGGCGATCTGACCCTGACGGAGACCGTTAGAGGCCAGGCCGTTGAAGGAGTAGTCGACGACGCCGTAGGTGGCCTGCCAGAGGTAGTTGTTGGTCGAGCCGTTGACGACGGAAATCGTATTTCCGAGCGTACCGTAGGAGCCGCGCAGCTTGATGCTTTGGATGTTGCGGTCCTTTAGACCGGCCATAAAGGGCTCTTCCATGATGTTCCACCCCGCGGAGACGGAGGGGAATGTCCCCCACCGTTGGTTGGGGCCAAAACGGGAGGAGCCGTCATAGCGGAGGTTGCCCTCCAGCAGGTATTTGTCCTTATAGTTGTAGTTCACGCGGCCAAACCAGGAGCGGGTGGCCCAGTTGGTGGCGCTGCCCGTGGGGTTGGTCGGGAAGGTGGTGGCGGTACCGATGGCGGTGATGGTCGGATCGATCAGCCCCAGACCGGTCTCGCTGTTGAAGTAGGAGTTATAGTAGTATTCGTTGTAACCCGCGAGTGCGCCGATGTTGTGGACGCCGGCCAGGGTGGTGTTGTAGCGGAGGACGCTTTCCAGGGTATAATTCCACCACTTGGAGAAATAGTTGGTCGTGGAGAGCTGGCTCGCCGGCGGCGGCGCGGTGACCTCCTGCATGGTGAGGAAGTTCCAGCGCTCCTGGACGACGGGGTTGGTGCTGTATTGCTCCTCGTAAAAATTGGCGCCGTAGTTCACCCGGGGTTCGAAGGTGAGCCCCTTGATGATATTTACCTTGCCGTACCAGGTGGTGCTGACGAAGGTGGTCTGCTGGCCACCGTTGTTGGCCTGGGTGAAGTTGAGGAGGTTGCTGGCGTTGCCGATCACGTCGCCCGCGGCGGAGGTCGAGCCGTACATCCCCTTGTAATAGGGATAGATCATCGGCGACGTTTGGACGAGGTAGTTGAAGAGGTCGCCCAGGTCGGCCATCCCGGTATGTTGGGTATATCCGTAGGTCTGGGTGCCGACGGTGATGTTCTTGCCGATGCGGGCCTCGAAGTTGGCCCGGAACTGGTACTTTTCGATACCCGAGTTGGTGATCAGCCCCGGGTTATTGAGGTACCCGAGGGAGAGGAGATAGGTGGTATTGTCGCCGCCCCCGCTGACCGATACGTTGTGGTTCTGGAGCAGCTTATGCTGGAAAAGCACCTTTTCCCAGTTGGTGTTGGGATAGGCGACGTAGTTAGGGACGCCGAGGCTCGTGAGGCCGTTGGGGTTCTTTTCCGCGTCGATAAAGGGCTGGATGACGGTAGCCGAGTCGAAGACCTTAGCCACGCCTACATTGGAGTAGGCCTCGTTCAGCAGCTGCATGTACCGGGCGCTGTTGGTCACGAATTTCGGCAAACCCGTCGGGTTGGTCTGAGAAAAAAGCCCGCTGTACGACACCGTCGGCCGGCTGCGGGCACCCTTGCGGGTGGTGATCAGGATGACGCCGTTGGCGGCCTGGGCGCCGTAGATGGCGGCGCTGGCGGCGTCCTTTAATATCGAGATGCTTTCTATGTCGGAAGGATTCACAGCGTCCATGCTGGAGACGATCCCGTCGACCACCACCAGGGCGGAGGTACTGCTCAGGGTGCCGACGCCGCGGATGTTGATACTCGCGCCGTCGCTCCCGGGTTGACCGGAGGTCTGGTGGACGTATACCCCGGAGGCGAGGCCCGCGAGGCTGCTGGAGACGTTGGTCACCGGGCGGTTGTCGAGCTCCTTGGAGGAGACCGTGGAGACCGATCCCGTCAGATCGACTTTCTTTTGGGTGCCGTAGCCAACAATAACCACATCGGACATCCCCGCGCCTTTTGCTTTGAGGGTAACAGTCAGGACGCCGTCGCCGGCTGTCTGTTCGATGGTTTCGTAGTTGATGGAGGAAAAAACGAGGATGGCTCCCCGGGGGACGGATATCGTAAAATGGCCGGTCTCATCGGTTTGGGCCCCGGAGGTTTTGCCCTTGATAAGGACAGATACATAAGGTATGGGCTTGCCCGCCTCGTCGGTGACAACGCCCGAAACGTTTTTGGATTGGGCCCGCAGCAGCTGGGGGGCCAGGTACAACGCGATTACGGCCAGGAGGGCCGCCCACCGCGGTTTTTTCATATGCATAACAATCGGGATTTTGGTGACCCCAAATATGCGGGCCGCCGCGCCGGCATAGGGGGGAAAATCCATTTTTAAAGGGGTGACTTTTCCGTTTTCTGGCGCCAGGAGCGGAAAAAGCAGGAAAATAACCCCTAAATTTCCCCCGTGAAGAAGGCGCTTATAGGATTGCTGCTGTTGGGACAGGCCGTCGCCCAACGACGGACGTTCACCCATCTATCGGTGGAGGAGGGGCTTTCTCAGAACTCGGTGATGCAGATCGCGCAGGACCACAAGGGCTTCCTTTGGTTTGGGACGCACTACGGGCTGAACCGGTACGACGGGGTTCGTTTCAAGGTTTATAGAAACGACCCGGCGGACAGCAACAGCCTTTCCGACAACTATATCAACGCCCTCCTGGCGGACAGCCGGGGGTATCTCTGGGTGGGCACCAGCCGCCTGGACCGATACGACCCGGTAAAGAACGTGTTTTGTCATATAGCCGCGCTACCCATCAACTGTCTCCTCGAGGACAAACGGGGCAACATCTGGGTGGGCACCTCGCGCGGGCTGGACTTTATCCAGGCGGGACAGCTGAAGATTTCGCGGGTATACGTTTTCCCCGGGAGCCAGTACGGGGATGGGGAAAACAGCATCCATGCCCTGTACGAGGACGCCGCGGGGGACCTATGGGTGGGAACCGGGGCGGGCCTGGTTTGTATGACGCCCGCGGCGGATGGCGTGTACAATACCCGTTTTATCCACGAGGGCTTGAAGGATACGTATATTACTTCGCTGACCGGCGACGGCCGGGACCGCCTGTGGATCGGGACCCAGCACGGCGGGGTCTATGTCCATGACGCCTCCGGCTTCACTCCCCTACCCGCGGGATCGATCAACAACAATATCCGTAAGGTCCTTTTTGACCGGGCCGGGCGGTTGTGGATCGGGACACAGGAGGGGCTGGTCAGCTACGACACGGCCCGCCGGGTTTTCGACGCCTTTCAGCACGACCCGGCGGACAAGCAAAGCCTTAGCCAGAACTCGATCTACAGCATCTTCCAGGATACCGGCGGGTCGTTTTGGGTGGGCACCTACTTTGGCGGGGTGAACGTGTCTTACGCCGCCTCCACGCCCTTTATGGTCTACCAAAGCAACAAATCGACGGCCAGCATCGACAACAATGTCGTCAGCGGGATCGATGGCGACGAGCATCATCTGTGGATGGGGACCGAAGGCGGTGGCGTAAACGAGCTCGATCGGGAAACCGGCCGTTTTCATTTTTATAAAAACATCCCCGGGGACCCGGGCAGCCTGGGCTCGAACCTGGTTAAGGTTGTCTACAGGGACCGGCTAGGACGCGTTTGGGTGGGGACGCACGGGGGCGGGTTGGATTTGTATGACCCTGTACGGCATGGGTTCAAACGGTTCCTGTATACGCCCAATGACCCGGTAACGCTCAATTCGGAGATCAATTCGCTGTTGCTGGACAGCTCCGGCCTGCTTTGGGTGGGCACACGAAACGGGCTACGGTTCCTGCGGGGAGCGGATGTTACGTCGTTACCGGGACCGGCTTTACCCGCGTCACTGCGGGGCAACCAGGTCCGCGCGTTACTGGAAGACAGCCGGAAGGCGGTTTGGATCGGGGCGTTTAACGGGCTTTTTTGTTTTGCCGGTGGCGTCTGCCGGCCTGTCTTTGCCGGATCGGTCAACTGTCTGCACGAAGACGTGCACGGCGACATCTGGGTCGGAACGTATTTCGGCGGCCTCTCCGTCTTTCACCGGGCCACCGGGCAATGGACGACGTATACCCGAAAAGACGGCCTGCCCAACGACAACGTGACCGGCATCCTCGAGGACAAACAGGGCAACCTGTGGATCAGCACGGGCAATGGGCTGTCGCGTTATCCGGGCTTCCGGACCTATACCCGAACGGATGGATTGGCGGCAAACGAGTTCAACTACAACTCCTATTATAAGAGTTCCGATGGGGAGCTGTTCTTTGGTGGGTATAACGGGGTGACGGCGTTCTACCCGGACAGGATCGAAACCAACCGGGCTTCAGCGCCGTTGGTCTTTACGGGGCTGCGGGTGCTCGACGGTTTCGAGGACGACATCGCCTATACCGGCGGGATTACGCTGCGCGCGCGTCAGAATGTGTTTACCGTCGACTTTGCGCTGCTCAACTTCATCAAGTCGGACAAGAACAAATATGCCTATATGCTGGCCGGCTTCGAGCAGGGCTGGCATTATACGGCACAACCTTCGGCGAGCTATATGAACCTGCCGGCGGGCGACTACCGGCTCCTGGTGAAGGGCGCCAACAACGACGGGGTCTGGGGCAGCCCGGTTTCTTTGTCGATTTCCGTTTTGCCACCCTGGTGGCGGACATGGTGGGCGTGGTCGGCGTATGTTTTGCTTTTTGCGGCAGTATTGTTCCTGGTCATACGCTACTTCTGGATCAGGGCGCTGCTGGTGCGCGACCAGGCGCTCCACCAGGCGAAGCTGAATTTTTTCACCAATATTTCACACGAAATCCGGACGCGGCTGACGCTGATCGCGGGGCCGTTGGAAAAAGTCCTGCTGTCGGATTCGCTGGCGGTGGCGCAGCTTACGCACGTCAAAAACAACGCGGACCGGCTGCTCCAGCTGGTGGAGGAGCTGATGGACTTCCGGAAGGCGGAGACCCATCACCTGCGGTTACACGTGGCTCCGCTGAATATAGTGGCGTTTGCGCGGGAGGTGTTCTCTTCCTTTGGGGACCTGGCAGCCTCGCGTTCCGTGCAGTTCGATTTTATTGCCACGGTCGAGGACGTCCCCTGCTATCTTGATCCCGTGCAAATGGAGAAGGTGTTGTACAACCTCTTGTCGAATGCATTCAAATTCACGCCGGACGGCGGCTTTGTCAGTGTTACGGTTTCGGAGCGGGCGGGTTGGGTTTGTCTGAGCGTGGCGGATAACGGGCGGGGGATCGCTTCCGAGCACCTGCAGAATCTGTTCGTCAATTTTTTCCAGGTGGACGATAAGGTGGCGGGGTACGGGATCGGGCTGGCGTTATCAAGAAGTATCGTTCAATTACACCGCGGGCGCCTCGAGGTCGAAAGCGAGCCGGGGGTGCGGACGTGTTTTACGGTTTTGCTACGGACCGGGTTCCGGCATTTTACGAAGGAGCAGCTGGTGACGCGGTCTTTTGACGCGCCGGTTCGCACGATTTTGCCTTCGTTGGCCGTTTCCTCGCCTATCGTTCGCTCCGGTCGCTCGGCTACTTTGTTGCTGGTGGAGGACAATCCAGAAGTACGGGCGTTCATCCTGCAGTCGCTACCCGCGGAGTACCGCGTGCTGGAGTGCGCCGATGGCGCTGCCGGGTGGGCGACGGCTTGTCTTGAGATACCCGATGTCATTATCAGCGACGTCATGATGCCATCCATAGACGGGCTGACGTTGTGTGGCATGCTAAAATCCGATCCCCGCACCAACCACATACCCGTGATTTTGCTGACGGCGCGGGCGTCCCCCATCCACCACGTGGACGGGCTCGAAAAGGGCGCGGACGTGTACCTGACCAAACCCTTTAGCGTGCAGGTGCTGCTCCTGCACATCCGGAACCTGCTGGCCTCGGTGGAGACGATGCGCCGCAAGTATGGCTTGCAGTTTTCCCAGTCGGCGCCACAGCCCATCCCCAACGACTTCCTCCGTGAGCTGGTTTTGTTGATAGAGGAGCACCTGGAAAGCGAAGACTTCGACATCCCGTTGCTTTGCACTAAGGTCGCCATGAGCCAAAGCGTATTGTATAAGAAGGTCAAGGCCGTCACCGGGCTCTCCGTGGGAGACTTCATCCGCCAGGTCCGTTTCCGCAAGGCGGCGAGCCTCCTGGAGGAGGGGCAGCTGTCGGTGTACGAGGTGGCGTATGCGGTGGGATTTAGCGATAGCAAGTATTTTTCGAGGGAGTTTAAAAAGGTGTTTGGGAAGACGCCTTCGGCGTATGGGAAGGCCGGATCCGACCTGGGAGGGGCCTGATTCACACTGGGCTACCTAGATATGGGCGGGGTGGGTATCTTTGGCTGAAACAAGAAGTACAGCCATGATTAAACTGTTTATTTTGATGATGCTGCTGCGGGGCGGGGGCGCGGTGGCGGACACGGGGTTCGGGCGTTTTGCGGAGCGGCAGGCACAACTCTTTCAGAAGGCCTATGAGGCCAGGGATACGGTGACGTATAATTCGCTGCTGGCGGAGTTCCTCGGGCGGTATGACAAGCTCGGCGCGGACGAGCGTCGGAATTTCACCGGTTATCATTTTGACGCGTACTACAACCTGTGTTGTACGTTTGCCCTGATGGGGCAAAAGGAAAGGGCGTTTTATTACCTGGACGAATCGATCAAGGCGGGGATGACGAACTACACCCACCTGTTGTCGGACCCGGACCTGGTGTCGATACGGGACGATCCCCGATTCAAGCCGATGGTCGAGCCGACGCGCCGGTTGGGGGATTATATGTACATCCTTGCGCACGCCGGGGCTTACAATACTTCGGACAAGCGCCCGTTCCCGGCGTTTACATATGCGCCGGCGAGCGATCCGAACCTGGCGGCGCTGCGCAAGGGGTTCAACCTGGACTCGATCGCGGGCGGGGGGAACGAGGCGTCGCAGGTGATCAACCTGCTCCACTGGATACACGACCTGGTACCCCACGACGGGCAACACAACAACCCGGCGGTGATGAACGCAATGTCGCTGATCACGGTGTGCAAACGGGATAACCGCGGGCTGAACTGCCGCGGGTTGGCGACGGTGTTGAACGAGTGCTACCTGGCGATGGGTTTCAAGTCGCGATTCGTGACCTGTCTGCCAAAGGACAGCCTGCATGTCGACAACGACTGTCACGTAATCGACATGGTGTATCTTCCGTCGCTTCGCCATTGGGTTTGGATGGACCCTACGAACGATGCTTATGTAATGGACGAGCGTGGGCAGTTGCTGGATATAGCGTCGGTCCGGGAGCGGGTGATCGACGGGCGTATGCTCATAGTCAACCCCGATGCCAACTGGAACCGCCGGCAGTCCACGCTGAAGGAGGACTATTTGTACAACTATATGGCCAAGAACCTGTATATGCTCGAATGCAATACCAACAGCGGTTTTGACGTGGAGACGGCGGCGCCGGGGAAGAAGCGTGAGATGGTTTTGTTGTTGCCGTTGGATTACTTTAAGCAGGGGCCGGATTCGAGTGCGAGCGGGAATTTTGTTACGTACAGGACCAATAATCCGGGGGCGTTTTGGGCGGCGCCAAACTAGCCTGGGCGCTTTTGCTGGTCGCGGCACCGGCGGCCGCGCAGAACTTTGGGGGCGATAACACGCCGGCGCCCACGGGGGCGGATTGGGGAAACTACTCGACGTCCTACGCGGAGCCGGGCCCACACAGCCAGGACCCATTCCTGGAGACGGCCGTGCCCTACAAAGGTTATTATTTCACCGCCATCGACCATTCGCCACGGGTGCCATTGGAGCCGGAGCCGTCGAGGGGTACGTTCCGGGAGCTCAATGCCTATGACTCGGCTGACGTATACGTATACGCGCCGAGGTTGAATCCGGACAACGCAGGGCGCTTTGAATACCGGGTGCTGCTGGACTCGGGGCGGGTGGTGATTCCGTGGAGCCCGATCAACCGGTTTACCGACGTTTTTGCGCCGAATGGCGAAGGCAAGCCGTGCGGGCTGCTGGGTGGGTATCATACCACGTGGGGGCACTATATCGAAGCAGAGCTCCGGGAAAAGAAGACCGGTAGGTTTATATCCACCACGGTCATATACTGGCAGGAGGTCAAACCGGCTTTGTTCAACATTTATATGCCCGACGAGCTGGGAGCGTTCCTCGAAATGAACGAGTTCCTCCAGCACCTCACCAACAATTACTACCTCCGGCCGACCGCGGAGGATACGCTGAAGTGGTTGCGCCGGTACGCGCGGAACCAGTTGGACACGGCGACCGGTATCCCCTATTTCCTGCGACTCAAGCACGAGGAGAACAACCTGGTCTTTTACCTGAACGCCCACATCATCGAGCGACAGGCGCTCGAGTACCAGCTGGTCCGGAACGGATCGACGGTGATCCCCTGGCGGAGCAACGAGTTCGATCTGCCCCTGATATGGTTGCGCGGGCTACAGACAGGGAAATATACGCTTTCGATGCGGTTCAGGTCGCAACGGCACAACGTCACGGGCTATTCTTTTGCCGTCGAACCCGCCTGGACGGAAACGGTCTGGTTCAAGGTCGCGGTGATGGCTGGCGTGGTGCTGCTGGGCGTTCTATGTTGGGTTTTGATCCGGCTACGAACACGGGTCGTCCAGGAACGTCGCAAACGGGAGCGCCTGAACCTCGAATTGAAGTCGATCCGGTCCCAGCTCAACCCGCACTTTGTCTTTAACGCGCTGGCGTCGATACAGGGTCTGGTCAACAACCAGCAGATCGAACCGGCCAACCGGTATTTATCCGAATTCGGGCGGCTGATGCGGGAAACCCTTTCCGGCGCGCGCAAGGATTTTGTACCACTGGCTACCGAGATAGCGACGTTGGACACGTATCTGAAGCTGGAACAGCTGCGCTTTCCGTTCGTCTATCATATCCAGACCGCCTCGGACCTGCCGGTCCGGGATATCGAGGTGCCCTCGCTGTTGCTCCAGCCGTTAGTGGAGAACGCCGTTAAACATGGCGTTTCCGCGATGCTGCCGGGCGGCGTCTCTTCGATGCCATCGGGCGGCATCATCGAGATCGGCTTCACGCGGGAAAATGCTAATTTCACCTGCACCATCCGGGACAACGGCCAGGGCTTCGATACCGGCGCTCCAGCCGGCGGCTACGGGCTATCGCTGACGCGGGACCGCATCCGGCTCCTGAACGAGGCGCTGGACGGCCGCACGATCGACTGGAGGATCGAGTCGTCGCCCGGGTGGGGAACGCGTATCATCCTTATTTTTCAACAATGGATCAACTGACGCTGCGGGCGGTACTCATCGACGACGAACAGCACAACCTGGACAACCTTTCCCGGATGCTGGAGGCCTATTGTCCGCAGATAACGGTGGTGGCTACCGCGTTGAATGCTATGTCGGGACGGGTGGCGTTGGAGCAATTTAACCCGGACCTCGTCTTTTTGGATATACAGATGCCCGGGGAATCCGGGCTGGACCTCCTGCGATCCCTGAAGGGCTACGGATTCGACGTGATCTTTGTAACAGCCTTCGATCAATACGGTATACAGGCCGTCAAGCTCTCGGCGCTCGACTACCTGCTAAAGCCGATACACATTGACGAGCTCCGGTCGGCGGTTTCAAAGGCGATTTCGAGACGTGGCAGCAACCGCGCGCAAATGGACAACCTCATGCAGCTGCTCCGCCAGCAGCCCCGCGACGATCACCGGATCGGGCTGACTACGCTGCGCGAAACGCGGTTCGTACCCGTCCGCCAGGTGATCCGCCTGGAATCCTCCAACAACTACAGCCATTTTTATCTCGAAGGGGGCGAACGCCTCACCACCTCCAAGGCCATACACGAATACGAGGACATGCTTGCCGGATACGGGTTCTTCCGTTGCCATCAATCGCACCTCGTCAACCGCCGTTTTGTGCGCAGCTGGGTGAAGGAAGACGGTGGCTATTTGCTGCTCGAGGACGGGACGCACGTGCCGGTGTCCAGGCATAAAAAGAGCGCCGTTCACACGGCGCTCAACAACGGCTAAGGGCTCTATCGTTGTACAACAAGCGACATCTGCGAATTGATCACCACTACCAGTGAGTTGATCAGGTTCGACGGCAGGCCGTTTTTGACGGCTGCCTTGCCGACATCGACGATAAATTCATTGAATGCGTTTACGGATACCTTTTCGGAAATGCGCGGGTTGGTGGCGGGGTTGTGCGCGTTGGCCATGCTCAGACCGGAGTACGTGAAATCCTTGGCGCCGGTACCCACGCAAAAGAAGTCCGTCAGGTTTTTGCTCAGCTCGTTAAAGCCGCTGAAGTTATTGGCGGTCACCTCGGCCAAAAGCGTCATGAAATAAGGGTTGATGGAATCATCCCCGGCGATCACGAAGATCGCGCTGTCCACCACGCTCCGGATGCCGAGGCGACCCTTTTCGATCATCTGGCCGCTGTTGGCGGGGTCCGAGACCATGGCCGTGCCCCCGAGGGAATCATACAATGTCGGTTTGGTGCTATTGTTGTTGCTACTCTTTGAACAGGACGGGAGTATCGACACGACAACGAGAAGCCCCAGCACTGACAGGAACAATGCTGCATTTTTCATATTCATTTGTTTTCGGTTTTAAAAAATCTGCCTCAGCATGCGCCGCACCTTCAGCGTGAAGTTGACCGCGGCGACCGGGCACCCGCCGGCCGACATCTGGTCTTCCGTCGGCATGAACTGGTCGGCGTCATAGGGCAGGGATGCCTTGAAGTCCTTTGTGATCTGCTGGGCGCTGTTCCGGTAAGGGAAATAGGTGAAGACTACCTTTTGGGTTTGCGGGTTGACAAGCACATGGTCGACGCCTTTTTCGCGGTAGAGCCAGTCGGTGATCCTTGCCGCGTCGTTTTTGGTCAATGGCTGGCGAACGTCGATCCGCGCCATTTCGCGCAGGCCAGGGGTAATTGGTTTGGGTTTCAACGCCAGGTAGATATGTACCCCAAGCACTGCAACCAGCAACAGGCACACGCCTCCGGCGCCCATTAAAATCCTTTTAATAGTCTTCTTTTTCATAAATGAAGTATTTACCAGAGGAGTTCGTAAGGTGCAACCTCCCTACACTAGAACCTACGACAATCGAATGACAATGGTTTTGGGTTTAAAAAAGATTTATCATTGCTTCATGGATATACAGGCACTAGAAAACGCGTTTGCAACATATCTGCGGAATAATATCCACAGTGACGATGGTTCGCACGATCTCGGGCATTTTAGACGGGTGTGGCATACGTGCCAGCGTATCGACGCGTCAGAGGGTTCCCGCGGCGACCTGTATGTATTACTGGCGGCGAGCTACTTTCACGATATCGTCAGCGTACCGAAGAATCATCCCGACCGGAGCAGGGCGTCGGTTTTGAGTGGAGAACGAACGGCGTCGCTACTGGCTTCGTCGTTTCCAATGTTCCCCTTGGATAAAATACCTTTTGTCCGTCACGCGATCGAGGCGCATAGTTTTTCGGCGGGGATAACACCGGAAACATATGAGGCGCGCGTGCTCCAGGACGCCGACCGGATGGAGGCGCTGGGCGCGATCGGGATCGCGCGGACGTTTTATACGGCGGGGTTTATGCGGAGCGGGATGTTCCACGAGGAGGACCCGCTGGGGCTATCGCGTCCGCTGGATGACGCGCGGTTCGCCCTGGATCATTTTGCGCTGAAGCTATTGCGTCTTCCGGAGACGATGCAGACGGAGGCGGGGCGGGAGATGGCGCGACGGAAGGCGGAGTTGCTGGCGGGGTTTCGCGAGCAGCTGGTGAAGGAGGTCCTCGGCGAAGACTAGCGTACCTTCGGCGCGGGCGCGACGGGGCGAAGTCTAGTGCTGGCCCTTTGCAACGATCAGGAGCTGGCCGTAGGCGGCGTACTGCGGGAAGCCGGTAAGGTCGAAGAGGGTGAAATCGGTGTCGCACAGCGGCAGGAAATACTTTTGTATATCGGCTTCCATGCCTTTGAGCGGCCAGTTGCTCACGGGTTCGTCGGCGGTGCATTGGTAACAGTAAAGGTTAACCGTACAGACTTTATTTTCCCAGCCGGGGCTGCGGTTGATGAGATGGGCGAGGGATTGTTTTGCGTTGAGGACGGTGTGGGCCTCGCCGAATTCGCCGAAGTAGAGGGGGTCGCCCTCCCTTTCGGCGAAATCTTTCAACCTTTCAGCCATATGGGAGTTACGGTTGCGCAGGGCGTCGTTGCAGGAGCCGGGGTTGTTGATTATGTCGGAAATGTCCTGATAATTGTCGGGTAGTTCGGATTTTAAGTCGGGTAGTTGTTTTTGCAGCGCTCTTACGCGCGCGGTCCAGGCATCGCAACCGGTTGAGGTGTCGGCTACCAACGGTGGTGGTTTTTTCCAGAGGAGTTGAAGTGCGGGTACGCTTTGCCGTGGGCGTTCGAAGTCGACGCCGCCCCCGGGAGATATGCCTGCGCCGTTGGCGCTTATGCCCGTGTTATAGGCGCGGAGGTCTTCCCAGAAGGTTTTGTATTTCAGATGGAGCACCGATGTGTCGCCGGTGCGTAGGTATTGTCGCTGCAAAACGGCGCCGCCGTGTCCGCCTTCGAAGAAAAAATGTTGCAGGCCGAAGGACTCGTGGAGGAAACGTATCCACACCAACGGCAGGCGGAGATATATTGAAAGGTCGTGCGAACCGCCTTCGGCCTGAAGGACCAGGCGGTAGGGTTTGAGCAGGACGCGGAGCGTATCGCAGGTGCGGACGTCGAATCCGTGGTCGAGCGTGAATCCGTATTTATGCGTAGACAATTGCGGCAAAGACTGAGCGCCGCAAACAAAAGATGCCGTTTTCAACAAGAAGAGAAATATTGAGCGCCTAAAATAATGCATAACCTATCAATTAACTAAATGTATTAAAATATACCTGTAGGAAATATCCCTGCAATGGCTAATTTTATAAGGCAATTTTTAACCCGCATGAATAAGGGTCCTAACGATATCCCGATCCGCATAACGGAGGGGACGCTGAAAATAATCTTTTACGAGTACTTCCAGAAACTGACGTATCAGGCGGAAGAAAACCTGGGTGACCGTCCCTCGGCCAAAGATATCGTATTGGAGATATTTCAGAAAGTCTGGGAATCGAGGGCTACCCTGAGCTTCGATAACGAGCGGAAGCTGGCCAGCTACCTGCGGACGATGACCCAGAACGCCTGTATCGACAACATCCGTAAGCGTAAGACCCAAAAGAAGTTCAACCTCCACCTGGCCTACCGGGCCGACATCCACCAAATGCCTGAGGATTCTATATTGGCCCTGCAGAAAACCGCCCTGCTCCGGGAAAAGACGATCGATTCGTTGTCGGCCGCGCTGGAACGGCTGCCGACCCAGCAACGAAAGGTCGTCAAGATGGACCTGGAAGAAAAGTCCTCCGCTGAAATCGCCCGCACCCTTCAAATTACCGAGGGCTGCGTCCGGGGCTACCGGGCCAAGGCCCTGGCCTCCCTACGTAAGATGCTGCGTACAGGATAATTTTTCCTCCCTTCAGAAAATAGTCGCTTTCAGCGTACAACGAAAATTTCCCGCATTCGTTTATACCTATAAGCGCCTAGCTATATGAAAAAAAATGCCATCCAAAACGAAGAGGAAGCTGCCAAACTGATGGCGGGCCTCCTGGTGGACCGGCTCATGCTGGACTGGGAGGACGAAGCGGGGGCGGCAGCCGTAGATGAGTGGATGTGTTCGCATGCCAATGCCCGAAACTGTTATACCGAGCTGTCCGACCCTACCAACTTGTTTGCCAAATTGCGTCGCTACGAGTCTTGTACCCGGCCCGTAAAAGACGTTTTTCAAGACCTCATGCACCGCATCGGCGAGCCCGAGCCCCCGCAGGAAGTCAACACCGTACCCTTCCCGCCCTGAAAATACGTTGCAGCGTAACCTTTTGAAGATGATATACGAAGACGTTACAGACTACGCCCGATACACAATCGGAGAGGATGGGATTTTGGTAGCCAGCCTACAGGGCCAACCCATGGTGATTAACCTGGAGGCTGCCATGAAAATGGTGAGTGACCGGAAAGCCCTGGGGCTGGGGGATAACCAGCTCCTGCTGATCCGGAACGACGCCGGTTTTACATTTGATAAGCCGGCCAGGGATTACCTTGCCGGTCCGGAAGGATCGGAAGGCATCGCTGCCGCCGCCATCCTCCTGAGAAACCCCATCGATCTCGTTACGGCACGCTTCATGTCAATATTTGGGAAGCCACCGATCCCTATGGCTTACTTCTCGGATGAACGCAAGGCAAAGGCCTGGTTAAAAAAACATGGGATGGGAAATGGAAGTCAATAGCGAATTGGACAAGATCGTAGATCAGTTCACTTACCTGGCCCAGGGAGCCTTCGATCTTCTTCAGCTTGTTCCGGATAACACCGATATCATCTCGTCCGTCATTTGCATGACCGGGGAGGAGATTCGTGTGAAAACCCTTAGCAGGGACTACTACGAGCGGGTTATAAACGCCTGCACGGATATGGTGTTTATCCTGGACGGAGGCGGCCGGATCGCCGAAGTGAACGACGCCGCCTGCACCTGGCTCGGCCTTGGGCGCCAGGGATTGCTGGGTCAGCCGTTCGGCGACTCTCCCTTCTGGATGGATATGCCCTCTTCCGGCGACCTGACGCTGCCGATCCACCGGCTCCCGACGGCATCGGGACAATGGCTCCCCGTGCAGCTCCGCGCCACCTATCTCCCAGAAGGCTGGGGTCGCCAAAAAGACATACTGGTCATGGGAAAGCCCCTCCGGCTGGACGGCATCGCCGAAACGCTCCGGCTCGCGCTGGAGGCCACCCGCGACGCACAGGAGCAAAGCATCCTCCGGGAATGCCTGGCGCTCTGCGCCCGCAGCGAAACGCCCGCCGCCATCGCCAAGATACGGCTTACGCGCCGCGAACGGACCATCCTGCCGTTGGTAGCCCGCGGTCTTACGAGTCGGGAAATCGCAAAGAGTCTGGGAATTTTGGAACCGACCGTGAATAAGCACCGGGAAAACCTGCGGAGGAAGTTCGGGGTCCATAATACGGTGGACCTGGTGCTGGCGGCAAAGAGGAGCAAGTTTATAAAGTAATGAACAACTTTCTCACTCCGATCAACCTACTACGTGTGGGAAAAAAGAAGTTAATACATCAGTTTTATCGTTAACTACGTATAAATACAGAGAAGAGCATCCGTTTAAAGACGTAGATTTATCCGCTGAAATACGGATACCATGTTCGAAACCACACACGTAGTTTATGTCAGATTATCATCTGGCATATGGATCGGAACGTATAAGCCGATCGGAATAATAACCCTCCCCATTGCTTTAAAGATCGTTTCCGACCGCTGTTCGCCTGCGGCCGTCCGGCGGCTCGGGAAAACGATGTACATCGTTATCTGTAATCCCCACGGGAATACTGTCGAGCCGGAGGCGGCGGCTTTTCTGGCCAGCGCCTCCGGCATACGGGGGATCGCGGCGGCGGCCATCGTCGCGCCGGACCATGTTACCTGGCAACAGGGGAATGCCGTGGTCGAGGTATGTATGCCGGGTATACCGGCGGCGTTATGCCAGGATATCTCTGCCGCTGAAAAGTGGTTGCGCGACGTTATGCTCGCCAACCCGCACGGCGCGACCGTCCGGCAAAAGCAGGTGCTCAAGCTGGTGGAGAAGCGGTTCAGCCATAAGGAGATCGCGTTCAAGCTCGGGTGTAAGAAGCGTACCGTGGAGACGCACCTGTATGAACTACAGCACCGGTTTGGGGTGACTTCGGTCAGGGACCTGATCGAAGCCGCGCGTCAGACGGGTCTCCTGCCGTTACTCAACGGCTCGTCCAGCTGAAGTTGCGGATGCCGGCGGCGGTAAAGACGACGGCGTAGCCCAGGGTGGCGAGCAGCGCAATCGTACTGTCGTGGGTCCAGGCGCCGGGTTCCAGCGCGGCGGCGAGGACGGATTTGACGGTGCCGTAGGGGGACCATTTCGTGATCGTCTTCATTTCTTCGCCAAGGCCGCCTCTTTCACCAAACAGGCCGATGATGATCAGGGACAGGTAAACAAGACGTGTTGTCGAGTTGACCGTTTCGGGGTTTTTGACGAGGCCGACGATCAATTGTCCCAGACCCAGGTACGCCGAGGCGGCAATCAGAGCCGCCAACATCCCGAATCCATAAGCGGCGGGGGTTAATTGGATGTGGTCGATGTAAAAACCGATGACATATACTCCCAACACGGATACGACGATCGTTACCAATTGGACGCCAAGCCTACTCATCATGATGGCCCAGGTTGGCATGGGCGCTACGCGTAGCCGTTGGAATATCCCCTTATCGCGGTCGCGGGCAAGGGCGTTGGTATAACCCATGAGACAGGAGGCAGCGATGCCTATGGTGATGCTGGTGGACATGACATAGGCGGCGCCCACAACGCTGACAAAATTTTTGAAGGAAATGAGCATGATCACCGGCACGAGCAGGGAGAGGACAGCGGAGCGGCGGTTACGCCATTGGGTAGTCATGTCGGCGCGGAAAAGAGCGCCCAGTACGTTGGTGGAAGAAGGTATAGAGGTCATGCGCGTACGGTTTTACCGGTGAGGGCGATAAATACATCTTCGAGGGTGACTTTGCCGCGGCGGGAGACGGCCAGGACTTCGGGGTCTTGGCGGTAGCGGTCGATCAGGTTCTGGGGTTGGTCGGTAATCATGACCTGGCCGTGGTCGATGATCGCGACGCGGTCGCAGACGGCTTCGGCTTCTTCCATGGAGTGGGTGGTGAGGAGGACGCCGTAGCCTTTTTCCCGGATGGCTTCGATGCGTTCCCACAACTGACGGCGGGACTGGGGGTCCAGACCGGTGGTGGGCTCGTCCAGGAGCACCAGCCGGGGCTGGTGGATGGTGGCGATGAGGAGGGACACGCGTTGTTGCTGACCGCCGGAGAGCTGGCCGAATTTTTTGCCGGCGGCGTCAGCCAGTTTTATTTCTTCCAGCAGGTGCTCGATCTTGTCGGCGCTCATCGGTACGCCATAGATACCGGCAAAGAGCCGGATGATTTCGGAGACGGTAAGCTCGGCCTGGAAGCTGGTGGCTTGTAGCTGGACGCCCATCGCGGCCTTGGCGTGGAGGGGCTTCTGACGGAGGTCGTAGCCCGCCACGCGGATGTTCCCGGAGGTGGGTTTCAGGAGGCCTTCGATGGCGCTGAGCGTGCTCGTTTTGCCGGCGCCGTTTGGGCCCAGCATCCCGAAGATCTCGCCCGGGCGGACGTCGAAGGAGACGTCTTTTACGGCGTGGAAGCTGCCATAGCGGACGTTGAGGCCTTCGACTTCCAGCATGAGTGGTCCAAGAGGTTGATCCATTTGCTTGATTTGCCTGAAAATTACGGCGTCGGCGTGTTTGCCGGGACCGCTTGTCAACTAATCTTGAAAATGCTGCGACCTACCGGGGCTTTAGGGCTGTCTGGCACTGCTGGATAAAACCGGGTTGGTCGCTGGTCAGCGAAATGGTCTCGGTACGGTTTTTTGTTTTGATGGTGATGGCATTCCAGCCTTTTTCCAGGGGCAGGGCGTTGGGGTCGGCGGGTTTGCCGTTGACGCGTATTTCTTTGGCCGTTATTTTCAGGACGGGGATGTTGGGCTCGACGAGCAGGTTGACCAGGCTCCGGGGGCTGTACAGGTAGAATGTCAGCGCCGTGTCCATCCTGGGGTTGAGGTCGAAGCTGCCGCCGTAGGCGCGTTTTGCCTGGCCGTTGACCATGGCCTCCCTGAGGCGGCCGGTGGGGTCGAGCGGGCTGTCATTCCCTCGGTCCCGGAGCGCCGCGCCGAAATTGACGAGTAGCCGTTGCACGGTCTTTTCGTTTGCACGGGCCATGACCATGGGGTCCATCATCAGGTAATAGGTGTTGCCGGTTTTGACGAGGACGTCGCCGCGGGGTTTGGCTTCGCGCTGGCTGCGAAGGACGGCCGCGGTCTTTTCATATTCGGCGCGGTTGTTCCATTTCGCCCAATCGGTGTTACAGTCGGTAACGAGGGTCGTGCCGTTTTTCAGCTCGAGGCCGTGACGACTTACAGGACCGGTCGTGTTCTCTGTAAAGTAGAAGTCGGCGTTTTCTAAGCCTTCGGTTAGTGAGTCGGGGTGGGTCAGGATAAAGCTGGTCGCGGCGCGGTCGGTGTTGCCGGGTGGGTTCCAGATGAGGACCTTTTCGGCTTGTCGGTTCAGTTTCACCGGGTGGGCGCCGTCGATGATGACAAGGGTCGATGTATCGCTGAGGGTGACGCCGAGGTCCTGTAACAGGTTCTTCAGCGTGTCGTCAGTGCTGAGCAGCGTTATCGTATGGGTGCCGTTTCTTGTTGCTTTGTCTGTGGGAGTGGGTTGTGTTATTTTTTGTGGGCCTTTTTTTATCGCGTCAAAGAGCGGCCACGGACGGTACAACGGCAGGCTCGGGTCGTAGCCCGGGTTGAGCGTCGTGGTGTAGGGGCCCAGCCGCTCGGGCTGGACGCCGGGCTGACCTTCTTTATAGGGTGGGAAAAAGATGCCGTCCGTTGACTTTGGCGCGCGCGACGTGTCTTTTAGCCCGAGCTCGAGGGGCTGTAGCCCATACCATACCAGGTTGAAGACCGAGCTGTAGGTGGCGCCGTATTGTTGATGGAGGTTGAATATGTTGGTGGCTTCGGCGGCTACGCCTTCCATACGGCCGTATTGGGAGACGTAGGCAACGTCTCCCGCATAGTTCGCGGCCTGCCGGGGGGTACCGTAGTAGGCCATCCCCGATTCCCCCACGCCCCATACCAGGGGTTGGGCGGACCATTGTTTTAGCGCGGGTTCGCCGCCGTAATGACCCACGAGCGTGGGTAGCGTCGTCGGCCGGCCCGTCTCCCCATCACCGGAAATCCAGTCACGGCTGGGATCGTCGGCGCGGGCGATGTCGACCCAGTGGTCGATGGCCTGGAGCTGGCGCTGGACCAGGCTGTCAGGTGCGTGGAATACATTAACAGCTACGGGTATGTTTTCGTTGCAAACGCTCCAGCCAAAAACGCCCGGGTGGTTCCGGTCGCGGTTTATCAGCCGGTGGAGATGGTCGTCGGCGCGCTCCCAGTATTCTTTGGAATCGATCTTGGGACCGCCATCGCTGGCCCACATACCGGTTTCGTCCAGGACACAGATACCCATCTCGTCCGCCATGTCCAGGTAGAACGAGGGATAGGGCTCGGCGTGGAGCCGGACGGCGTTGAGGTTCGCGTCCTTCATGGCGGTGTACCAGGCCCACGCATACCGGCGCGTCATCTGGGGGATGCCCATGAAGTGCCAGGAGTCGCCGCGGAGCTTTATGGGGTGGCCGTTGAGGGTGAGGTCTTTCCCGTCGATGTGGAATTCGCGCCAGCCGAAGCGGGTGTATTTCACATCTGCGGTTTTTGGCGCCGTTGCGGACCCGGCAGTTGCGGGCCCGGCCGTTGCATCGACCACCAGGCCGTAGAGGTTTGGCTGGTCCGGGGACCATTGTTTTAGTTTGCTGTCTACTTTGACCTTTATCGTTATGGTCGTGCTGTCGTGTGCGGCGACGGTTTTTGCGCGCGCGGCGGCGTTCAGCACGGGAACGCCAAGGGTCCAGTGGGGTTCGGGGTTGGGTACGCCGCCGTTCCAGGGTTGTATGTGGGCGGTCAGACCGATGAGTTGCGGGATGTTCGTGTTGTTGGCTACGGTGACGGATATGCTCAGGGTGTCTTTTGATACCTGTGGGTTGAGGGCAGTTCCCGTAATGTATACCGGTGGTTTGACGAGGAGATAGACGTCCTGCCAGATACCGCGGATGTGCTGGCCCCAGAAGGAGCCCGCGACGTAGAGGCGGCGGCCGTAGCGGCCGGGGCGGTTGGTGAGGGCGGGGTCGGTGACTTTTAGGGTGAGGCGGTTCTGGTCGGTGGGTTTGACGTCTTGCGTGATGTCGATATCGAACGGCAGGAAAATGTCTGCGTTCCCGCCGACCTTTCTTCCATTGATATAGACTTCGGTGATACCGGCGACGGCCTCGAAATGGAGGATCAGTCGTTTGCCGGTCCATTCCTTTTTGTAGGGGAGGTCGCGCTCCAGCCACGCGGTGTGGACGGTATCCCAGGAGGCGGGGTAGCTGGGGTAGGTGACGAAGTCGCCGCCGTTTTTGCCGGCGAAGCTGTTGACGTTCCAGGGGGAGGGGATCTTGATGGGGGTGGGGTCCCAATCGGGTGTGCCGCTGCCGGCAGGCGCGTTGCTGCTGGCCTCGTGTGTCGCGGGGGCGAAGCGCCAGTAGCCGTTCAGACAGACGGCGTCGCGGTAGGGGCGTTCGGGGGCGGGGACGTAATCGTCGGTGGGCGCGAAGGCTTTGGTATAATGGACCTGGGCGCTGATGGCGGTTACGCTCAGCAGGGCGATGACGGCGAGTATATGTTTCATTGCGGGAGCTCGATGGGTTGACCGGTCAGCCGGATTTGTTTATGGAGCACTTTGGCGCCGGGGAGGGGTTGGCCGCCGCCGGCATAGAGGTCGATGAGACCGGGTTTTATCCAGATGCGTCCTTGTTCATCTACCTGCGCGAGGTCGCGCGGGGTCAGGTATAGGGCGGCACCCGCCTTGCCCCCGGGCTGGATGTCGTGGACGCGGTTGAAGCCTTTGAGGGCCCACTTAGGTCCGGTTTCATGCTTTACGTAGAGTTGGACGACTTCGTCGCCGGCGAGCCTACCGGTGTTGCGCAGGGTTACCGCTATGCTGAGGGCTTTTAGCGACTGTATGTCCAGCGTTTCCGGGGCCTTCAGCTCCTCGTACTGGAAGGTGGTGTAGCTGAGGCCATATCCAAAGGGATAGAGGGGTGTGCCCTTGAAATAGCGGTAGGTGCGACCCGCCATGCTGTAATCGTCAAAGGCCGGGAGGTCGTCGACGGAGCGGTAGAAGGTTACCGGGAGACGGCCGGCGGGGTTGTAGTCGCCAAAGAGGACGTCGGCGACCGCGGTACCGGCGGCTTCGCCACCGTACCAGGCGTCGACGATGGCGGGGAGGTTTTGGGATGCCCACTCGGTGGACAACGCGCTCCCGGTCATCATCACCAGGACGACGGGTTTGCCGGTAGCCTGGAGGGCCTGGAGACATTTGGTTTGGATGGCGGGGATCGAAATGGAGGTACGGTCGCCGCCGCTAAAGCCTTCGACCTTGACGGGCATTTCTTCACCTTCCAGCCGGGGGGAGATACCGCCGACAAAGACGATGACGTCAGCGTCCTGTACATTCTTTATCAAATCGGGGTCGATGTCGCCGTTGACATAGTCTACGCCTTTTTGGTAGTAGACGTTGGGGACTTTGGATTTTATACCCTCGAGGACGGTTACGGTGTGGGTCGGAAAGCCGTTGTAGTTGCCGAGGACGACTGTGCTATCGTTGGCATTGGGGCCGACGACGGCGATCTTTTTGATCTGCCTGTTTAAGGGGAGCAGGCGGTCGTTTTTGAGCAGCACGATCGATTCCCGCGCCATCAGCAGCGCCTGCGCCTGGTGCTCCGGGCTTTCCACCTGCGCCATCGAAATGGTGTCCATCGGGGTTTGATCGAACATCCCCAGCCGGAAGCGGATCTCCAGGAGATGGAGGACCGAGCTGTCGATTTTGCTTTCTGGGAGCAGGCCGTTGTGGACGGCGTCCACCAGGGATTTGTAGGAGCTGCCGCATTCGATGTCGGTGCCGTGGAGGACGGCGTCGGATGAGGCGTGCTCTTTGTCAGCGCTGGTTTTATGGCCGCGGTAGAAGTCGTCGATCGCGCCACAGTCGGACGTGACGTATCCCTTGAAGTGCCACTCGTTATACAGGATGTTCGTCATGAGGAGGTCGTTCCCGCAGCAGGGCTGGCCGCCCAGGGCGTTGTAGGCGCACATCACCGAGGCGACGCGGGCGTCGACCACCAGGTTGCGGAAGGCGGGGAGATACGTGTCGCGCAGATCGTACGGGCTTATGTTGGCGTCGAATGTGTGGCGGGTCGACTCCGGGCCGCTGTGGACGGCGAAGTGCTTGGCGCAGGCGGTGATCCGGAGATAGTGCGGATCATTCCCCTGGAAACCCTCTACCAGCGCCATGCCCATCCGGCCGGTGAGGTAAGGGTCCTCGCCGTAGGTTTCCTGGCCGCGTCCCCAACGGGGATCGCGGAAGATGTTGATGTTCGGGCTCCAGAAGGTCAGGCCTTCATAGATACCGCGTTTGCCTTCACGGACGAATTCATTGTGGAGCGCGCGGGCCTCTATCGAGATCATAGTGGCCATGTTGTGTAGATTAAGCTCGTCGAAGGTGGCGGCGTTGCCGATGGCCTGGGGAAAAACGGTGGCGTGCTTGCTCGTGCGCGCCACGCCATGCAACCCCTCGTTCCACCAGTTATAAGCCGGGATGTCCAGGCGGTCGATGGCGGGGGAGTTGTTCATCATCTGGGAGACCTTTTCTTCGAGGGTCATCCGGGAGACGAGGTCTTGGGCGCGCTCGGAGAAGGATTTGGTGGGGTCTTTGTACGTTTGTGCGGTGGTCGCTTGTGTTGCGGCCATGATGCAGGCTATGGCAATCGTTCTTTTCATATGCTTAGTTTACGGTAAACGGGCGATCGGTCGTGGCCGCGCCGAATGCTTTATTGGGGGTAGCGCCCATGGTGATTTTTAGGACACCGCCTTTTACTATGTCGTCGTTGGTGAGCCAGGCGTGCGTATAAGGACGGCCGTCGAGGGTCACGCTTTGGATATACGGGTGACCGGGACCGTTATTCTCCGTCTCCACGGTGAATGTTTTACCGTCCCTGACCTTGATGGTCGCCTTGTTAAAGAGCGGGCTGCCCAGGACGTATTGACCGCCGGCGGGGAAGACCGGGTAGAAACCGATCGACGACAGGACGTACCACGCGGACATCTGGCCGCAGTCTTCGTTACCGGAAAGGCCGTCCACGCTGTCGCGGTAGAGGTTCGTGCAGATGTAGCGCGCCTTTTCCGCGGCTTTCCATTGCTGGCCGGCATAGGCGTAGAGATAGATGGTGTGGTGACCGGGCTCGTCGCCGTGCGCATATTGGCCGATCAGACCCGCGATGTCCGGGGGCGCGTTCGGGTCCGGGGGGGCCTGGATCGTAAAGAGCGAGTCCAGCCGGTTGGTAAATGATTTTTCACCTATGAGGCGCATCAAACCTTCAACGTCCCCCGGTACGAGCCAGAGGTATTGCCAGTGGTTGCCTTCGCTGAGGTCGTCGATCCAGGGGTGGGAGGATTTGACGGGGTCAAAAACGGGATTCCAGGAGCCATCGGCTTTTTTACCGCGGAAGAAGCCGGTGCTTGCATCCCAGTAGAGCTTATAGTTCTCTTTTCTCTTCCGGTAATATTCGTACGCTGTTGTGCGCCCCATGTCTTTGGCCATGAGGGCGACGCTGGCGTTACTCACACTGTATTCGAGGGCCTTGGCGACGGCTTCGCGGACCTTGTCGCACGGTATGTATTCATCCTGCTGGTCGTAGTTGAGCCCAAAGTCCTTACGGTGCAGGGTACTGTCCACCGCGAGCCAGGCCAGGGCGGTGTCAAAACCCCGGTAACCCATGGTATAGGCTTCGGCCACGACCTGTACGCCGCTGACACCGGGCATGGTATTGGTCTCGCAGCCCTCGAGGTGCCACACGGGGAGCTTGCCCTGTTGCTGGAAGATGGCCAGCATCGAAGACACGATGTCGTTTACGCGTTCGGGTTGGATGAGCGTGTAGAGCGGGTTGAGGGCGCGGTAGGTATCCCAGAGCGAAAAGACGGTGTAGTTCTGGAAAGGTGCGTTCCTGTAGACCTTTTTGTCGGTGCCGAGGTAGTCGCCGTTGTGGTCGTTGTACAGGGTGGGGTCGATCATGGTGTGGTAGAGGGCGGTGTAGAAGACGATTTTGTCTTCCTTGTTCGGGGTTTCGACCCGGACCTTGTTGAGCTCGTCGTTCCAGGCATTGTCCGCGGCTTGTTTTGTTTTGTCGAAGTCCCATCCAGGAATTTCTGATGCTATATTTTTCTCCGCGTTTTCCATACTGACCGGGGAGATGCCGACCTTGAGGCTAAGGGTGTTCTTTTTAAAGGTCAGTATGCCCTTGACGGCGGCGGTTTCGGCGGCGTCGCCCGTTAGTTGGACGCTGTCGTTGTAGAGTTTTATATCGGTTATGGGCTGGTCGGTTTTTATCACGAAATAGACGCGCTGGTCGCGGGCCCAGCCCCTGGAGAAGCGCCAGCCTTCGATGGTGTGATCGTCGACCTTTTTGAGGTAGCTGTCGGTGGTTTTGTCGTCGACGCCTTCTTTGAGGTCGATCAGGACCTTCGCGGGTCCCTTATAATGATACCGGTGAAAACCGACCCTGGCCGAAGCCGTTAGCTCGGCGTCGATGTCGTATTTGTCGAGGTGGACTTTGTAATAGCCGGGTTGTACTTCCTGGCTGTTCCTGTGGAAATAGGAGCCGTAAAGCTCTCTTTTGGTCTCCGTCTTACCCGTGAAAGGCATGATGAGCACGTCGCCCAGGTCGCCGCCACCGGTGCCGCTGAGGTGAAGGTGGGAAAAACCGATGAGCAGGCTGTCGGAATAGTGGTAGCCCGAACACCAGTCCCAGCCCTTGGGGATGTTTTGCGGGCCCACCTGGACGGCGCCAAAGGGCACGCTGGCGCCCACGAAGACGTGGCCGTGGCCGCCGGCGCCGATGAGGGGGTTGACGTATTGGGTGAGGTGCTGCTGGGCGTTTGTCGT
This sequence comes from Dinghuibacter sp., assembly GCF_035492835.1. NCBI lineage: Bacteria > Pseudomonadati > Bacteroidota > Chitinophagia > Chitinophagales > Chitinophagaceae > Dinghuibacter > Dinghuibacter sp. The sequence goes on along the minus strand of NZ_DATJIY010000193.1, from coordinate 4,212 downwards.
TAGGGCTGTTATAAGCGCGACTACGGTTGTGAGTCTTTTCATTTCTTTTCTGTTGGGGGTTCAGTTACGAAGGGTTTTTCGTATTTGAGCATTTTAGCGGCATATCCGGCAAGGTACAAATAGTAATCCGACGGAATACCCGGGTCAAGGGGCACAAAGGTGCTCTGGCCGACGGGCGGGTTTTCCGACAACTTTAAGATCGCCGTACCCTCGTCGATTTCGTCGAACATGGCGACGTAGAGCATGTCCGCACCGGCCTGGAGGTCGCCCGTCACCTGCTCCCAGAAGAACCGGCCGCTGTCGCGGGGGATCTGGTTCGACGGCGAACGGGGGTTCATATTATGCCAGCTGAAGCCGGGGAAAACGACGGGGACATAGTCTATATGTCTGGCTTTGCACCAGGCGATGTCATCCTTTATCCGGTCCTTGAATTTGGGATAGGTATCCTCGTGGTAGCGACCCACCATCCAGGGTTGGATGATGTCGGCTTTTGCATAAAGCGCTAGCCATCGTGGATCCTTTTCCATGTCGCTGCCGGCGTCCCTCCAATAGGTGGGAACACCCAGGAGGATGGCGCAGCCTTGTTGTTTGAGGTAGTCGATGATTTTTTCTACCGCTTCTACGCCATATTTACGGTGGTCATTGAAACCGGCGCCCCATACGGCGATCAGCGGTTTGCCGTTGTGGAAGAGGTAGGATTCATTTTTTATGACGCTGTCCCTCAGGTATTTAAAATCGTTTTTGACGAGGTCGATGTCGCTGCTGTCGTTCATGCCGGAGAGGTCGTACATGACACTGATGGCCCTTCCGTATTTGTTACTTGCTTCCAGTGCGTGTTGCAGCACCACGTTCGTGTGGTGACGGCTGGGATCGTTGCGGACGCTACCTACGAAACGTTGCATAAAAACGCCATCGATACCGTAGTCCTTCATCCATTTGAAATGGAGGTCGGTGGTGCTGGCGTCGTAGGAGCTGAACAGGTAGGCGGTGCTGCTGTCGGCGTGTTTGAACGGCGTAGGGTAGGTTTTCGCATATTCGCTGACGTCGGGCCATAGGTCGAATTTGCAGTTGCCGTCTTCGAAAGGGCCCCGGGCGTGGTAGTGGTTCCAGCCGCGGCCGGCGCCGTCGTCGGGGGCGTTGAACCAGCCTTGGTAGCCGGCCATGAGGAGGCCTTTGTAGGTGTTGAATTTCCTTTGGGCGTTTCCCGGTTTTACGTCTATGGTGTATGTTTTGCCCGGTTCGGTTTTCAGGTCGTATTCGTAGGTTTCGTTCGGGGTCGCTGCCGCCAGTTGTGGCGCTTTTTCGCTGACGATCGGATCCTTAGTGGGTGGCAGCTGGAAGAATGGGTTGGGGTTGCCACCTTCCGCTTTCCTGAGGTTCAGCTGCGCGCTTGTCCTTATCCGGCAGTTGCCGCCGAGCGTCGATAGGATCGTTACTTTTTTAAGGCTCCCGTTTTCCCACTCCAAATCTTTTATCTCGAACCCGCCGATGGCTTTTAGACCGGTTACCTTCCCATCGGGCCACGCGTCGGGGAGGGCGGGCAGCAGACTTATGGCGCCGTCGGCGGACTGGAGCAGCATCTCGGTGATGCCTGCGGTGCAACCGAAGTTGCCGTCGATCTGGAAGGGCGGGTGGGCGTCGAACAGGTTCGGATAGGTGCCTCCCCCACCCTTGTTGCGGCCCACGGGGGTCAGCTGGTCCCGGATCAGCTGGTAGGCGTGGTTCCCATCCAGAAAACGGGCCCAAAGGTTGACCTTCCATCCCATCGACCAGCCGGTAGAGACGTCGCCGCGGAAGAGGAGGGATTGTTTTGCGGCTGCGAATAATTGCGGTGTTCTTTTGGGTGCGATTTGATTTCCAGGATACACGCCAAAGAGATGGGATACGTGGCGGTTGTGGTCATCCGGATCGTCCAGGTCCTGAAGCCATTCCTGGAGCTGGCCGTATTGGCCGATGTGCATCGGGGGAAGTTTTTCCCTTTTGGTTTTTAGTCTTTGCTGTAGGTCTTCGTCTGTGTTTAGTGTTTTTGCCGCGTCTATTACGTTCGTGAAAAGCTCGGTCAGGAGCTGGTTATCCATCGTCGTGCCCGCGGCGATGGAGTGGCCGGGAGTGCTTTTGGGGTTGTTTTCGGGGGACATGCTGGGGCTCACTACGAGCCAGTGGTGGGTGGGCTCTTCGATAAGGAAGCCTTCATAAAATTCCGCGGCGCCTTTTAGCGCGGGGTAGACTGTTTTCAGGTACTCCTTGTCCCCCGTGTACAGGTAGTGCCGCCAGAGGTCCTCGCAGAGCCAGGCGCCGCCCATCGGCCACATGGCGGAATAGATGCCGTCCACCGGGCCGGTGATCCGCCAGAGGTCGGTATTATGGTGGGCGACCCAGCCTTCGTTTACGCCATACATAACTTTCGCGGTTTTTTCGCCGGTCACGCTTAGGTCTTTTACCATCTGGATGAGCGGCTCGTGCATTTCCGGAAGGTTGTCCTCCTCACTCGGCCAGTAGTTCATCTCGGTGTTGATGTTGATGGTGTACTTGCTGCCCCAGGGCGGGTGGATCTTGTTGTTCCAGATGCCCTGGAGGTTGGCGGGTTGGCCACCCGGCTGGGAGGAGGAGATGAGGAGGTAGCGACCGAACTGGAAGTAGAGCTCGGCCAGGTGGGGGTTGTTGTCGGTGTCGAAGCCCGCGAGCTGCCTGTCGGTGGGTTGGAGGTTTTTTTGATCGTTGCCGAGCTTGAGGCTCACGCGGTTGAAATATTTTTGGTAGGCCTGGACGTGGTCTTTATATAGGGTTTCGTAAGATTTTGTTTCCGCCTTTTTGAGATAATCGTTTGTCCTTTCTACCGGATCGCCGCTGAGGTCGTGGTAGTTGACGAAGTTGGTGGCGATTTCGACGAGGATCGTGACCTCGTCGGCGTTGGTTACGGTTATCTTGTCGCCTGTCGTTTCGACCTTTCCCCCTTTGGCGTCGATTTGTGCGGTCGCCCGGAATTTTACGGCGCCTTTTACGCCTTCCTTGTCGCCGGTGATGCCGTCGAGGTTGAGCTTGTTCTCTTTTGCTGTGCTTGTTGTCTTTTGCGGACTTTCGAATGTTGTTGCGAATGTCAGGCTCTTTTCCTTGTCGGCGGTGAGATGGATGACGATGACCTGGTCGGGGATCGAAGCAAAGACCGTCCTGGTGTAGGTGGTATTACCAACTTTGTACCTTGTCGTCTGGGTCGCCGTTTCCAGGTCGAGGTCGCGGTAGTAGTCATCGGGGTGGTCGTGGCCGGGGAAAGTCAGCTTCAGGTTGCCGACCGGCTGGAACTCCATACCGTTGATCCGTTCCGACTGGATGTTCTTCGCGGCCAGATCGGCGGCTTCCGCGGTTTTGCCTTCGGCGATCAGGCGGCGGACCTCGGGTAGCGCCTTCAGGGCGTTCGGGTTGTCGTTCCGGTTAGGGCCGCCGCTCCAAACCGTCGATTCGTTCAATTGGATCGTCTCCTCGTCGGGGTTCCCGTAGATCATGGCGGCCAGGCGGCCGTTACCGATGGGGAGGGCGGACTCCCACGTGGCGCCGGCAGGGGAGTCGTACCAGAGTTTCAGGTTCTCGGTCTGGTTTTGCTGGTTCGGGCCATGGTTTTGCGGCCTCGGGCCTTGCGCGTGGCTCACGGCTGTTTGTAACGCCAATGCTGTCAACAGCAAGCATCGTATCATGTGGTTGGTTCGTTAGTGCTACAAAGCAAGGGATTTAAGACTAACGGAGGGATTAATATTCGGCTAACGGGGAGGGATTTTTATAAATTAGATAGAATTGCCTTTGTATTCTTGTAATTTAGGATCATTAGGTCCCAACTGGGCGGCACCAAATCCTTGTAGGCGGGCATAAATGGCAACATATCCCTATCTTTCTTCTATGAAAGCGATTGCAATCGTAGTCCTTGCCTGTCTCCTCCAGTCCTGCGTCAGCAAAAAGACCGTTCCGGCAACATCTCCGGAAAAAATGCTGACGGACTATTTTTACACGTACGAGATCCAACCCTCGGTTGTCGTCAACAACACCGAAGGGAACCAAACCAGCATTCAAATCCCCCCTCACCTCATCAAATGGTTCAATACCGATGACGAAACCAAAGTAATGATCGATGGCGATCTCTTTACCCTAAAGGATAAGGTAACGCTAAACAAACCCTGGGACACCGGGAACGACAGCGTCGATTTTGTTAATAATTGGGACCAG